>NZ_JAOART010000114.1 GCF_025210435.1 Anaeromicrobium sp. | reverse complement strand
ATAAATAATTATATAAAATATTATAATAATTATAGATATCAATGGAATTTAAAAAAGATGACTCCTGTACAATACAGAAATCATCTTTTAGCATCTTAATCTCTTTTTTTAGATTGTCCTTGACAAAGGTACCATTTTAAAAAGGTCTCTTTTTTATCTTATGTGCCTATCTAGTGCTGCTATCTCTTGGACTCTTCTTAGTCCCTCTTTAATAGTCCTTGCCCTTATTTCTCCTATACCTTCCACGTCATCTAATTCATCAGTAGTTGCCTTTAGTATTTTCTGGAAATTACCAAAGTGTATTACTACCTTGTGAATAATTGCCATAGGCAACCTTTGTATTTTACTTAACATTCTATAACCTCTAGGATGTACAGGTGTGTCTAATAATACATCTATACCTCCATAATAGCCTAGTATCTTGCATATATTTGTTAAATCTAATAATTCATCAGAAGATAAATACTTGATTTCCCTAGATGCATGGAGAATATCATCAATCCTAGAATCATGTATATAATCTTTAATTATCTGCTCTCCATCTTCCTTTACATTTACTAATAACTCTTCTAATTGCATATTTACAAGTCGGCCTTCATTTCCTAACTCCCTTATATACTTATCTATCTCTCCAACTATTTTCATTACCATTTCCGTTCTCTGTATAACTACTGCCACATCATATATGGTAACTAGATCTTCAAATTCTAGGGCTGTCAAATTTGTCATGGCCTGGTCTAATACCTTTTTATATTTTTCTAAGGTTTGTATGGCCTGATTGGCTTTATTTAATATCTTATTAGTATCTTGAACAATATACTTTGAGTATCCCTTATATATGGTAATTATATTTCGTCTTTGAGAAATTGATATTACAATTAGTCCCGTTTGTCTAGCAACACGTTCTGCCGTCCTGTGTCTTATTCCAGTCTCTGATGAAGGAATAGATGGGTCTGGAATCAATTGTGTGTTGGCATATAATATTTTCTTAGCATCTGAGCTTAGTATTATGGCTCCATCCATTTTAGCCAATTCATACATATAAGCAGGTGTTAAATCCATATTAATATTAAACCCACCATCTACTAAATTCATCACATCTTTATTATCACCTATTACTATTAAGGCTCCCGTTTTAGCTCTAAGGATGTTTTCAAGGCCTTCTCTAAGAGGAGTTCCAGGAGCTAATCTTCTTATGGATTCCATTATTCCTTCTTCTTTTATTTTATCATCTTTTACCAATTGTATAGCCCTCCCAATCTAGTTAATCCTTATTGTACCCCTATTTACTGTAAAACATTCCATTTATTGCTTCTTTTAAGGATTTTACTCCTATAATTTTTATTCCATCTATGTTTTCCATTTTCCTTACACTCTTATATGGAACTATACATTTTTTAAATCCCATTTTAGAAGCTTCCTTTATCATTTTGCTAATATGTGATACGGGTCTTAGTTCTCCTGTAAGACTTATTTCTCCTATGGCCAATACTTTAGTAGTCTCAATACTAATCCCTCTCATACTAGAGTATATGGCTAAAGCAAGTCCTAAATCACTAGAAGTTCCTTCTGGCTTTAATCCTCCCACCACATTTACATATACATCTTGATTAGTAAGGGGTAATCCTACTTTCTTTTCCAATACAGCCAACATTAGATTTAATCTATTTAAATCTATTCCTACGGCAGTTCTCCTTGCAAATCCTAGATTGGTAGGGGCTACTAAAGCTTGTATTTCAAGGAGTATTGGTCTAGTTCCTTCTAAGGAACTAACTACTATAGCTCCTTCCACATCAGGACTTAGACTCTCTAAAAATATCTCTGAAGGGTTTCCTACCTCTACTAACCCCTCTTCTTTCATTTCAAATACTCCTATTTCACTAGTAGTTCCAAATCTATTTTTAACGGCTCTCACAACTCTAAATTCTTGGGTTCTTTCTCCTGTAAAACTAAGTACAGTATCCACTAAATGCTCTAAAATCCTAGGACCTGCTAAATCCCCTGTTTTAGTCACATGGGCTACTATAAATATGGGGATATCATTTCCTTTACCTATTCTCATAAGTACATTACTACATTCTCTTACTTGTGATACACTTCCCGGTGCAGAAGATAGGTCTGGTTTAAATAAAGTTTGAATAGAATCTATAATAATAAATACAGGTTTAATTTCCTTAATATAATTTTCAATTACGTCCACATTAGTTTCTGATACTACCATTATATTTTCATGAATAGCATTAAGCCTCTGTGCCCTCATTTTTATCTGTTCTTCTGCCTCTTCTCCTGAAACATATAAAACAGTGCCATAATTCTTGGCTATTTTGTGAGAAGCTTGTAGTATAAGGGTTGATTTCCCTATACCTGGCTCCCCTGATATGAGTGTAAGGGACCCCTTTACAAGGCCTCCTCCTAATACTCTGTTTAATTCACCTATATGGGTATTTATCCTTTCATAATTTGCAGTCTTTACCTTATTAATAGGCTGAGGATATGTAGAACTAGTTAGAGTGGGAGATTTAGTATAATTTTTTACAGGTTTTTCTTCCACTAAGGAATTCCATGCTCCACATATACATTGACCCATCCACTTAGGACTTTCATTTCCACATTCTTGACATACAAAAACACTTTTTACTTTTTTAGCCATATTTTCACCTTTTTATTTTATATTCTTTTTATTTCCACTATTACCTTTATAATCTGATTTTATACCTTGATTTTACTCTAGTCAACGTATAAATAGGTATATTTAGGGTTTATTACTACTTTAGAACTACATATACAAAAAAAGAGTAAAGTCATAACTTTACTCCATGGCCACAAGGCTTACCTTGTTAGTTCCATTAATATTTCTTAAATGTCCTAGTATTTCATCCATTGGCAATTGACATTTTGAACGATCAAAGGTCATACTCACGTTGGCTATACCATTTATGGGAATGTCCTGATTTATAGTAAGCACATTAATTTTCATATCTGCAATTTCATTTAAAAGTTTAGATAATACTCCTGGCATATGATCTAGTAAAAGAGTAACCGTAGCCTTTTGACCTCCTTCTAATTGAGAAGGCAGGGATACATATTCCTTATACTTATAAAAAGTACTTCTACTTATGCCCGTTTTTTGGGTAGCTTCTGTTATCCCTCTAGCTTTTCCAGTTCTTAACAATTCCTTTGCCTCTAGTACTTTTTCAAATACTTCAGGTAATATTTTTTTATGTACAATAAAAAATTTTTTATCCATACAATATTCCCCTCGTCATTTTATTGAATTCCTTTTCACTTTTTTATATTAACATAAATAGAGTCTTTAAACAATTAATAAAAGACCGTGTTAAGGGTTTAGGCATACAAACCCTTAACACTAATTAAATATTATTTTTTCTTAAAGGAGATTTTTCCATTTTCTACTTTCACAACTACCATATCTCCCCCTCTGATAGTACCCTTTAATAGTTCTTCTGACAATCCATCTTCTAATAATTTTGTGATAGTTCTTTTAAGTGGTCTAGCTCCATATTCTTTATCATAGCCCTTTTCACCTAAAAGCTTTTTAGCAGGAGCAGTTATGTCCATACCTATTCCTAGGCTTTCCATCCTCTTCTTTAAATTTTCCACCATTAGATCTACTATCTTTAATATATCCTCTTGGTCTAATTGATGGAAGACTATAATGTCATCTATCCTATTTAAAAACTCTGGTCTAAACTTCCTCTTTAGCTCTATCATTACATTTTCTTTCATATTCTCATATTCATTTTTCTTTTCATCTTCTACTAATCCGGCAAAACCTAGTGTCTTTTGCTTTTTAATAGTCTGGGCACCCACATTTGAAGTCATTATTATTACTGTGTTTTTAAAATTTACTACCTTTCCTTTAGAATCAGTTAATCTTCCATCATCTAATATTTGAAGTAGTATATTAAATACATCTGGGTGGGCCTTTTCTATTTCATCAAATAACACTACACTATAGGGCTTTCTTCTCACAGCCTCTGTCAATTGGCCACCTTCATCATGACCTATATACCCAGGAGGTGAACCTACTAGCCTAGATACGGCGTGCTTTTCCATATATTCAGACATATCTACCCTAACTATACTATCCTCATCACCAAATAAACTTTCAGCTAGGGCCTTTGATAATTCCGTTTTACCCACACCTGTTGGACCTAAGAATATAAAGGACCCTATTGGTTTTTTAGGATCTTTAAGACCTACTCTAGCCCTTTTTACGGCCCTAGATACGGCATCTACTGCCTCATTTTGACCTATTACCCTTCTATGAAGAATATTTTCCATATTTAAAAGTCTTTGGGACTCTTCTTGGGCCAATTTTTTAACGGGAACTCCTGTCCAATCGGATACGGTTTGTGCAATTTCTTCCTCCGTAACTATTCCACTAGATTGATATTTCTTCCAATCTGTTTTTCTATTTTCTAATTCTTCCTTAGCAGATCTTTCCTTATCCCTTAGGGATGCTGCCCTCTCAAAATCCTGTTGACTAACGGCTGCCTCCTTTTCTTTGCATAATACTTCTATTTTTTCTTCTAAATCCTTAAGTTCCGGTGGCTGAGTAGCTATCCTAAGCCTTATCTTAGATGATGCCTCATCCATTAAATCCACTGCCTTATCTGGTAAGAATCTATCTGTTATATATCTACTAGAAAGTTCTGCACAAGCCCTTAGAGCACTATCAGTTATTTTAACCCTGTGATGGGCTTCATACTTATCCCTAAGACCCTTTAGGATTTCTATCGTTTCATCCACTGTTGGTTCCTCTATAGTTATAGGCTGAAATCTTCTTTCTAAAGCAGAATCCTTTTCCACATGCTTTCTATATTCATCTATGGTAGTAGCTCCAATTGTTTGAATTTCCCCACGGGCTAGAGCAGGTTTTAAAATATTTGATGCATCTATGGCCCCTTCTGCTCCTCCAGCTCCAATTATATTGTGCATTTCATCTATGAACAAGATCACATTTTGTGCTTTTCTAAGTTCTTCCATTACCCTTTTTAATCGATCTTCAAATTCGCCCCTATATTTGGCTCCAGCTATCATGGATGCCAAATCTAGTGTTACTACCCTTTTATCCCTTAATATTTCAGGTATATTTCCTTCCACTATTTTCTGAGCTAATCCCTCTGCTATGGCCGTTTTACCTACCCCTGGCTCTCCTATTAAGCAAGGATTGTTCTTAGTTCTTCTACTTAATATTTGAACTACCCTTTCAATTTCCCTTTCTCTGCCTATAACCGGGTCTAGTTTATCTTCCTTAGCCATATCTGTTAAATCTCTTCCATATTCATTTAAAGTGGGAGTATTTTTTTGCACCTGTTGCGAACCTTCCTTTAAACTGCTTTTTTCATTTCCTAGGAATTTCATTATTTCATTTCTCACTTTGGGAATTTCTAAACCTCCATCTAATAAAAGTCTAGCTCCAATTCCTTCCCCCTCTTTTAATAGGCCCAGTAGTATATGTTCTGTTCCCACATAATTATGGTTAAGCCTTCTAGCCTCCACTATACTAAGTTCAAATACCTTTTTACTTCGAGGAGTAAAACCCAATAGTTTGGTGAAAGTATTATCACCACTACCCACAAGCCTCTCTATCTTCTCTTCAATATATGAAACTTTTATTCCTAAATTAGTCAAAACCTTATAAGCTGCTCCCGTATCTTCTTTCAAAAGACCTACTAATATGTGCTCTGTTCCCACATATTTATGTTTAAAATTCTCTGCTGATTTTTGTGCTAATAATACGGCTCGCTGAGCCTTTTGAGTAAATTTTGAAAATATATCCATCCTATTCACCTCCGATTATGCCCTTAATAGATTTCTAACTATTTCTGACCTCTTCTTATTTATAAGATTAATATCTTCTGTATGAATTAACTTCTTTATATAAGGAGTTTGGGTCATAATAATCATTTTATTTATTAGGGATGAATCTATATGTTTTATTATGTCCAAAAATATACCTAATCTTAAGTTAGATATTAATTTCATACATTCTACTTCTTGCAATACCCTTGCATAATTTAATATACCTAAAGAACGATATATTTTATCCTCTAATTGAATCCTATCATCCGTAAGAAGTCGTTTTCTTATTTCCCTTTCCTTTTGGATGATTTGTTTTGTCACATGTTTTAAATTTTCTATTATTTCCTTTTCACTTCTACCTAAGGTAAGTTGATTAGATATTTGATATATATTTCCTAAGAACTTGGTTCCTTCTCCATATATGCCCCTAATGGCCAACCCCATTTGATTAGCCGCTTGAAATACCCTAGATACATAATCGGTAATAGTAATTCCTGGTAAATGAACCATAACAGAGGCTCTCATGCCCGTTCCCACATTAGTAGGGCAAGAAGTTAAATATCCAAGGCTTTCATCATAAGAATACCTTATATTTCCTTCTAACTCATCATCTGTTTTATCTGCCAATTCATAGGTCTCATTTAGTTGAAATCCTGGAAGTATGGATTGAATCCTTATATGATCTTCTTCATTTATCATAATACTTATGGATTGATCCTTGTTTAACAATACTCCTCCATAACTAGATTCTATTAGACTAGGACTTATTAGATGCTTTTCCACTAGTATATATTTGTCTTCATCTGCCATTTCCTTCATAAGTTTTAACTCATAAGCATCTTTATTCATATTCTTATTTATTTCATCATAAACTTCTTGCTGACTTTTATCTGTAAGGGCTATGGGAAAGGGAATATTCTCTATATTCCTTGCAAGCCTAATGCGGGTACTTATAACCACATCCTCATCTGGTCCACTACAATCTATCCATTTGGTCATATTAATCACCTACTCCCCTTTTAATATCTTTTCTAAACCTCTTATTTTATCCCTTAGGACTGCCGCCTGTTCAAATTCTTCCTTATCTATAGATTTACTAAGTTCCTTCTTAAGTCCATCTATTTCCCTTTTAATTATAAAATTCCCACCTATTTTTTTAGGTATTTTCCCCACATGTCTTTCATGACCTTGAACCCTCTTTATGAGGGGGTTTAATTTCAATTTAAAGGCATCATAACAATGGCTACATCCTAGTCTTCCTAGGTTCTTAAACTGAGAATAGGTCATTTTACAATGATCACACTCTGTAGTTTGAATATAATCTACCTTAAGTGGAGAATCTTGTATTGAATCTAATATACTAGCTAAAAAACTATTTATAGAAAAGGGAGTATCCATGGTCATCTTCTGTGATTCCTTTGCACATAATTCACATAAATGAATTTCTGTCTTTTTATTATTCATAATTTTAGTAAGGTGCACTGTGGCTGTTCTTTCATTACAGTTTTCACAAAACATAATATTACCTCCCATTAAAGTTTACAAGAGATAGAATCATCCCCTTCATAATATTAGCCCTAACCTCATCCTTTATATTCGTAGAAGTAATTAAACTTCTATCACTTATGGCTGAAATCATAATCTGGGCTTCCCTATCTGTAATAAATTTTTTATCTTTCAATACACCTATTACAGATTTAGCTTTCATAGCAGAAATAGCATTTCCTATTTCATGGAGTATTAATTTGATAAAGTTCTCTTTATCCATATTAGTTTGAACTATTTTTATATGGCCGCCTCCACCTCGTCTACCCTCTACTATATATCCCTTATCTAGGCTAAATCTAGTAGTAAGAACATAATTTATTTGAGATGGTGCACACTTAAAATAATTGGCTAACTCATTTCTTTGTATCTCTATTTCCCTGTCATTTGCATCTTCTAATAATTCCTTTATAAATATTTCTATAATATCGCTTATGCGTGCCATACAATCACTCCGTTTTTGACTTTCTTTGACTTTAATATAATTATAAAATATATTTTTCCTTTTATCAACCCGGAACTTTTCCAATTTTTAGGGTTTCAATTATAAATCTATATGTATTATTTCCCAAAATAAAATTTATAAAATAGGAAAAACAAAAAGGACTAACTTTTCGTTATGTCCTTTTTATTATCTAGCTATTTTGAAAAAATATTGTACAATATATATGCTAAATCCCTGTTATTAAATTCTTTGTCATCATATTGGTCAAATATATTTAATGTTATTTCTTTGTATCTATCTGATCTAGATTGAGCTTCTATACTATATAAAATCATATTCCTTAGTTCTTCTATGGTTATTTCTTCATTTAATTTTAGCTCTTCTTCCTTATTTTCAATAAGGTCATCCTTTATGGCATTTTTCACATATTCATAATAGGGACTATCATAGTTCACATCCCTATACAATACTTCTATTTCATCCCCCATATAGAGTATTCTATTTCCCAATATTTTAGACATTAATTTTATTACTTGTCCACGAGTTGGTTTTTCCTCTAAGTTGTAATCTCTATCTATTATATTTCTAAGGTATAGTATCTCTAATACTTCCTTGTATATACCTTCTCCTTCATATATGTTCTCTTTTAATTCCATGTGCTTTTCATAATCATCTTCTTTAATTATACTTCCATCTATTGCCTTTATTTTCTCAGGACTTTTTATGGCATATACTAGTTTTAAATTATTTTCTTCAAGTATATATTTCATAATCAGTTTCAAGTTATTAAAATATATTTCCGTTGCCCTTTCCTTATTCATTATGTCTTTAATAAATTCATAATCTAACCCTTCTGAATCTATAATATCCCTATAAATATTTTTATATTCTCCTCTGTTGGCATCTACTAAATGGGCATCATAACCAAACATTGGCCTATATATATAATCTTCATCTTCTTTAATCAACTTCATATGTATATTATCTTTTAATATGTTCTTAGCCCTATCTTCACCTATTAAATCTTTCCCTTTATCTACTGAATCATACTTTTTTAATCCATTGTCATAATAGGTTATTTCTTCAGTATTTCCATCCACATATACCATGACAAAACTTTTATCTACTTTTATCCCTTCTATATATTCTTCATACCAAAATACATAATTATCTAGTTGGGAACCTATTATAACATGATCCTTTAATTTTAAATTATAAAATCTATTATCTATATTTTTCTTTAAAAATTCATCTGCTATTTCTTTTCCCTCTTCCATAGTTATATTAGGAAGAATTTTATCATCTCTTTTATCCCTATACCTATAATTATAAACCCTATTATCTATTAAAAATCTCATGGTTTCATTTTCATTTTCCACATTTATTTCAAATTCATTATGCTCCCCGTCAAAACTAATTGTAGTCTTATAATCCCTTTTTATATCCTTATTAAAATTTTCTTCCATAAACTCTTCTAATTTATCTAATGCATCTTGCATGGACATTTCCTCATTCGCATAAGAAGAACTAGGAAAGAATACTATTATGGCTAATATTACAATAAAGGCTATATTCTCTATAACTTTCATTTTTTTCTCCTCTCCCCCTAGAGTATATTATTTATTTAAAATTATATCACTTATACGTAAAAAACGGTGATAAAAATCACCGCTTTTTTATAGTTCTAATGTATCAATTCCCTTTTTAATAGATTTTTAAAAGATGGTGATTTAAAAATCACCGTCTAAGGCATATTCAAAAAATAAATTAGTCATTTCACTGGTTATTTCTTTCATATGCCTAAATATTTATTTATCTTCTTTATAGCTTTGTACAATCTTGTCACTTAAGTGCATAGGTACTTCGTCATATCTAACAAATTCCATAGTAAAGCTTCCCCTTGCTTGAGTCATAGATCTTAAGTCTATGGCATATTTAAATAATTCTGATTGAGGAGCTTCTGCTATAACCTTTTGATTTCCGTCACCAGTTGGTTCCATACCTAGTATTCTACCTCTACGTTTGTTCATATCTCCCATAATGTCACCCATATAATCATCTGGCATTACTACTTCCACCTTCATAATAGGTTCTAGTAATACAGGGGTAGCTTGTTCCATTCCCTTTTTAAAGGCTAAGGATGCAGCTATTTTAAATGCCATCTCAGATGAATCCACATCATGGTAAGAACCATCATATAATATGGCTCTCATATTAACAACTGGGAATCCTGCTAATACTCCAGATTCCATACAATCTCTTAATCCCTTTTCAACGGCCGGTATATAGTTTTTAGGTACAGATCCTCCAAATATTTTTTCTTCAAATACAAAATCCTCATTTGCAGGCTCAAACTTTATTTTTACATCTCCATATTGACCATGTCCACCAGACTGTTTCTTATGTTTACCTTGAACATCAGCCTTTCCCTTTATAGTTTCCCTATAAGGAATCTTAGGATCAGCCAAGGTTACATCTACACCAAACTTTTCCTTTAATTTTGCAGTTACAACATTTATATGCATATCTCCTTGACCACCAATTAATGTTTGACGGGTTTCCTTATTTCTTTCTACTATGAAAGTTGGGTCCTCTTCCATTAATTTATGTAATCCAGTTCCTATCTTTTCTTCATCACCTTTAGACTTTGGCTCAATTGCCATGAATAGAGTAGGTTGTGGGAAGAAGATATTTTTATACTTAATTGGATTATTTTTATCACATAAAGTATCTCCCGTAGAAGCATACTCTAATTTTGATACGGCTACCACATCACCTGCTATTGCCTTTTTAACATCTATTTGTTTCTTACCCCTTAGGGTAAATATATGACCAATTTTTTCTATTTCATCCTTATCTGGATTATATACTTCCATATCAGAATTTAATTCACCAGATATGACCTTCATAAGAGAAATCTTTCCCACATATGGGTCAACTACAGTCTTAAATATCAATGAAGAAAATGGTTCACTAGGTGTAATTTCTCTAATTATTTCCTCTTCATTATTAGGGTTTATTCCCTCATAAGCTGCCATATCCTTTGGATTAGGCATATAATCCTCTATCATATTAAGGAGGGTATGGGTTCCTATGTTATTTATAGCAGAACCTACTAATACAGGAACAATATCTCCTGCAAGTACTCCCTTTCTAAGGCCCTTATGAATTTCTTCTTCAGTAAAAGGTTCACCTTCAAAGTATTTTTCCATTAACTCTTCGTCACTTTCTGCAACGGACTCTATAAGCATTTCTCTAATTGGATTGATTCTCTCTAGCCATTCTTCCTTAATGGGAGCATCTACACATTCTTTTCCGTTATACTCCCTAGCAACCATATCTGCCACATTAACTAAACCTCTCAAACCATTATCAGTTCCTAGTGGTATGGCAAAGGGTGCTATAGCCTTTCCAAAGTGTTCTCTTAATTGATTTATAATCTTATCATAGTTAACATTATCCTTATCCATCTTGTTAATATAAACTATTCTTGGCATCTTTCTTTTAGCTAAGTACTTCCATGCCTTTTCTGTACCAACTTCAACTCCAGAAGATGCATCTATTACAATAACTGCTCCTCCTGCTATTCTTAAGGCTCCATTCACTTCTCCTACAAAATCAAAATATCCTGGGGTGTCTAATATATTATATTTATTATTTTTCCATTCAATAGGAATTAAACTCGTACTAATAGATAATTGTCTTTCTATTTCTTGTTTATTAAAGTCAGAAACAGTATTTCCATCTTCAGTTTTTCCAATTCTATTGTTAAGTTTTGTTGTATATAGCATAGCTTCAGTTAAGACAGTTTTTCCACAACCTCCATGACCAAGTAATGCTACATTTCTTATTTTATCACTTGCGTATTGTTTCATAATGACTTCCCCCTCGCCTTTATAATGATGTGGTTTAAAATGACAAATGCACTCTAAATATACCTATTCTGTATTTTTCTGAAAATTCCTCCTTTTCATTCTATTTCTTTTGTAAATTTTCTGAATTATTTCATCATTTTTCCATATGTTCTAACTTTATTATGGATTTATCATTTCTTTTTATACGCAGATACTGAAAAAAGTTACTTTGAGCATAAGGCATACCCTTTTATTTTATTACTATATCTAAATACTTTAATAATCCCATAGCTTCTGGTAATGAAAACTTTGCTTTTTTTATGTTGTTATTCATAGGATCTATATCATATCCCTTTGCATCTATGAAATTGGCCTTCTTTAAAGTAGTGTTAGAAAATATACTTCTTATAAAGATGACATTCCTAAAATCACATTCTTCTAAGTTAGAATCCACAAAATCACTACTACTTATTTCACATTCCTTAAAACTAGTTTTTTTCAAATTCAAGCTAGAAAAATTACAATTATTAATAATATTTTTATGAAAATTCATTTCTACTATGAAAGTATCACAATGGCTAAAGTTTATACCCATTAACTTACATTGTTGAAATAAGACTCCCCTTAATCTACTTTCTTTAAAATTAGTTAAAGTTAAATTACATCCTTTAAATACACAATCTTCAAAGGTACTAAGGGAAAAATTCACCTCTGAAAAATCACAGTTTGTAAACTCACAATCTTCAAAGGTTTTATCTGATAAATTTTCTTCATAAGCATCTATATTATTAAATTTTTCATTTTCAAATTCTATTTTGTTAAACATTAAAACACCTCCATATTACCATTTAAGAATCAACAGCTTCAAATATGTTTACCAAAAGTAAGCTCACATAAAGGAAGTTTCCAAATTATAAATCTATACTTATTTTAACATTTCATATGATATATTTGGAAATCTTTAAAAATTGTTTTTACTCTGAAAAAAAGAATTATTTTCCAAATATGTCTTGATTTTTTTTGAGTTTTATATTAAAATTTAGATAAATGATAACAAAATAATACATTTTGTTCCATTTTTTTACATCAATTTCACTTCGCACATATTTTCTTTTTATCTCCTCATATGTTGATAAAGGCACACTCGTCGAAAGGCGAGGTCGCAAAGCTATGGGTCTAAGGAAACAATTTCTATGATTGCCAGGTTACCAGCATTACCTTTTTTTTAAAATTAATACTAATACAATCATCTAGAAACTTTACATAAATATGTAAAGTTTTTTTTATATAAATAAAAAGGCCCTTAAAATTAGGACCTTCTATAATATATGAAACCTTGTACTACTACCTTGATTTGTACTAATTACTTCAAGACGATTGTTTATTCTCTCTTTCAAAGTACTTACATGTGATATGATACCTACTAATCTTCCTGATTCCTTTAAGTCAATCAAACAGTTTATGGCACTATCTAAAGATTCACTATCTAGAGTTCCAAAACCTTCGTCTACAAACATAGTATCTAAATTTATTCCACCTGCATAGGATTGGACAACATCAGATAGGCCTAGTGCTAATCCTAGGGACGCTTTAAAACTTTCCCCCCCTGATAAAGTTTTTACGTGCCTATACTTTCCCGTATAATTATCTAGGACTTCTAGCTCTAGGCCACTTTGTTTTCTTTTATCTAGTCTAGTATTTACCCTGTTTAATACATATCTTCCTTGAGTCATTTTCTTTAATCTCATATTTGCCGCATAGATTATATCATCTAAAAAGGCTGCTAATACGTATCTTTCAAAGGTTATACCCTCTTTGTTTTGACCCTTTGCCACCTGGGCTAAATGTCCTATGAGTCTATATTTTTCTTCCTTTACACTTATTTCTTCTGTAATCTTTTTTATTATCTTCAAATTTTCCTTATTTATTTTCATATTACTTTCTAATGTAGCTTTAAAAGAAGTTTTTTCCTTTAGCCCCATCTTTATATTATTTATTTCTTCTTCTAATTCTTTCACATCTATATATTTTAAGTCCTTAGTTTCCTTTTTCATATCTTCATATCTATCCATTACAGATTTAAATTTTTCATCAAAGGACTTTATTTTTTCTTCCATGGATTTTATATTATCTATTTTGTCTTTCCAAAGGGAATATTCTTCATTAGATTTTAATATGCTATTTTTCACTTGTTCTTCAAAGGCATCCCTAGATTTCTTTTCCTTTTCCATTAAAGAATCCCTGCTCTTTTTCATCTCTTCTTCTCGAGCTTTTAAATTTACATTATGATTCTTTTCTTTATCATATCCTTCACGGGCAGCCTTTAGATTTTCTTTCATTTTTTCATATTCTTTTTCCCTTTTTTTAACTAGACCTATGTAGTATTCATAGTCTAATAGTTTTTCATCTATATGGGATTTTATTAAATTAAACTGAGATTTTTCAAATACATATTTTTCGTTAAGGGACTTATATTGGTCATTTGTTTTTTTAATCTTCTCTTCATTTAATTTTATAGATTCTTTTATATCTTTTAGTTTTGATTTTTTAAGGTCCCTATCCTTCATATTCTTTTCCGTATTTTTTATTTTCCCATTTATACTTACTAAACTTTCATTAAATTCTTTTTCCTTTTCCCCTAATAATAGATTAAATTCCTTTGATTTTAAAGGATTTAAATCCATACCTATTAAATGGGATAATTCTTCCTTATATTGTTCAAATAGGGTTTTTTTAACTTCTAGCTCAGATTTTATGTTTCTGAAAGTCTCATCGGCACCCTTATAGGATTTTTCCTTTTTTTCTAAATCACTTTTCTTTGATTCTAATTCCTTTTTAGATGGAACATATTCCTTAGAATTGGCTAATTTTATATGTTCCTTAGCCCCACAGACAGGACATGGGTCTCCATTATGTAAATCTTTAGCTAATAAATAGGCCTGTCCTTCTAACCATAGTTTTTCTAATTTCTTATAGTCCTTTAACTCTCTTTCATAATCTTCCTTTAATTTTTTAAGTTTATCCTTAGCACTTTTAAAGTTATTTAAGTAACCATCTAAAGTTTCCATATCCCTATGGATCTTAACTATTTTATTTAATATACTTTTTTTGCTTTCATATTCATGCTTATATTTTTCATAGGCTATGGTTATATCCCTAGATTTTTCTAAAGATTCTCCAATCTCTTCTTCTTCAGTTTTTAATTTTTTCATATTTGCTTCTAATTTCTTTATTTCTAATTCTATATTTTTAACTTCCTTCTCTAATTTTTCTAAATTTCTCTTCCTAATATTGAAGGATTTAATATTTTCTTCTTTAGACTTTAGATCTTCTATTTCCTTATATAAGTTATTTCGAATTTCTTCCTTATCCTCTTCATCCTTTAACTTATTTTTTAGGCTAAGTATTTTTTCATCACTAATTTTAATTAAATTAGCTAAATCCTTTAAACCTTTATTTTTTTCATTTTTCTCCCTTAATACTTCATCATAATTATCTTCTAAATACTTTATATTTTGAGCAGCCTTAATTTTTTCTAGGTCAATCTTATTTTTTTCTATTTCATCTTTTTTACTTTCTAAGATATTCTTTTCTTCCTCTATCCTTTCCTTTTTTAATATTTTTTCATTATTCCCTTTAGTTTTTAATAGTTCCTTATTTTTATTTTCTTCATCCTTTTCTATAATCTTTATTTCATCTTTTATCTCCTTGATTTTTTCTTTATAATCTTTTATATGTTCTTCAATCTTAGGAATAATCTCTATTATACTTCTATCACTATCTATAAAACTTTTAAGTTCATGATTTTCTCCACAATTTATTACCTTAACTCTTTCATTTCTCCTAGTCTGACTATTCTTTATTTCCTTATATAATTCAGAGGCTTGAGCATCTAGTTTTCTCTCTACTAGCTTATATATACTCGTATCAAATAACCTTTGTAATACCTTCTCCCTTTCTTGAGAATCAGATATAAGTAATTTTCTAAATTCTCCCTGGGGAATCATGATTATTTGTCTAAATTGGCCCACATTTATGCCAAGTAAAGTTTCTATTTCCTTAGTAACATTATTTACACCCCTAATTATTTTGTCTCCATCTAGTTCCTTTAGGGTTGCATCAGGCTTTTGTTCTGTATATCCCTCTCCCCTACTCTTTTTCTTAACTTGTCTTGGTATCCTATGGACATGATACCTTTTACCCCTAAGTTCAAACTCAAGTTCCACTTCTGTTAATAGACTATCCTTTGCAAATTGACTTCTTAGGCTGTCTACACCCCTTTGTTCACCGCTACTTTCTCCATATAGTGAGTAGGTTATTCCATCAAATATGGTAGTCTTTCCAGCACCTGTAGGCCCCGTTATTAAAAATATGTTTTTATCTTCAAGTTTACTAAACTCTATAATTTCCTTCCCTGCATAGGGCCCAAATCCACATAAAGTAAGTTTTAAGGGACGCATTACACTTCTCTCCCTTCACCTTTTAAAGTCTTTATAACACTAATTAATGTATTAGTCTTTTCTTCATCAAATTCATTTTTAGTCATACTAGCATAAAACTCATCAAATAAGTCTATTAATGATTTTTTAGTATATTCCTTAGATGCACTAGTCCTTGTGTTTTCCAATTCATCCCTAGATTCTCTCTCAATTCTTAGTATATTAGGATATACTTGTCTCAATTTTCCTATGGGATCTATAATTTCTCCCTCATCTGTTAATATGGCCATTATATAATCATCACAATTAGTACCCTCATACACACTAGGGTCTAATAATTTATTTATCTCACCCTTTATCTTTCTCATGTCCCTAATGGTATTTAATTTCTCAAATTTCATTTCAACTTGTCCATCTTCATTCATATCTATTAGGGTCACAGATTTATTTTGATTAGTTTCAGAAAAGGAGTATTTAAGTAATGATCCTGAATATCTGATTTTTTCTTCTTTAACCCTTTGTGGTCTGTGTAAATGACCTAAAGCCACATAATCAAAATCCATAAAATGATCTACACTAACATACTCACTACCACCTATAGATAGGGGAAGTTCCGACTCTGAAGTCTCAGGGTCCCTATCTCCCCTCAAAAAGGAATGGCAAACTAATATATTCCTTTCATCCCTATTCATATTTTCTTTTATCTTATCTATTATTACTTTCATAGCCATATCATGGCTCTTTACTTCTTCATCCCCATATACTTCCCTTACTATTACTGGATCTGCATAGGGTAGAAGATAAAAGTTCACAGGGCCATGTTCATCTTCTATTTTTATAGGTTCTATAGTATCCTTTATTTTTCCCTCTATATATAGTCCCTTGTTTTTAAGTATCTTGTTACCAAAGGATACCCTATCAGCAGAATCGTGATTCCCCCCTATGGCAACTATTTTCACCCCCATATCTATTATCCTAGTAAATACATAATCTAGTAGTTCCACAGCCTCCACTGGAGGGATAGACCTATCATATAAGTCTCCTCCTATTATTACTACCTGTGGTTTTTCTATTTCTATTAATTTTATGAATTCTTCTAATATATATGCCTGGTCTTCTGTCATGTGAATACCGTGGACTAATTTTCCTATATGCCAATCTGCCGTATGGATTATCTTCATGCTTATCCTCTCCTAAATAAATATCACTACTATTTTATCACATGTAATTATATCCTTAAGAACCTTATAAAAAGTGACACATTATTAAAGAGATATGAGTTATTTCTCATACCTCTAATTTACATATTAATTATAATAGATTATAATTTAGAATCTTTTTGTTATATTTATGTATCAAATATTGAATCTCCTTCAAAATTTTTCATATTCATTTAAGTATCTACTCTTAAATTTCTTTATTTTAGCCTTTTCATCCTCTGAAAATCTATCACTATGGATTAAACTATCTAATTTATCACACACTAAATTTTTCTCTTCCTTAAATTTTGATTCAAAAACAATATGGCCTACATAATTTTCCATAAGAAAGTCATTTTTTATAAGTTCTTTCATAAATACTCCACTGTCCCGTAAGAAAGCCTCATATATGATGAAACCATATGCCTCTGCTGCTGCTCCGTCCACATGATTAGTTATATAGAATAAATTCTTATAATCTTTCTCTTCCATAGTATTAACATCTATAATTCCTATCAAACTGTCTAAGTAAATATCTTCACCCATATTATAATCATCCACATAAGATAAATACTTTAAAAGGTCACTATGATCTCTTTTAGTTAAATTCTTTTTATTGTATAATTTTTTTAATTTATATTTATAATAATCTTCTTCATTCAATATTAATATCTCATCTATACATAGATCATCATATTTATTTCCCTCATAGGTATCTAATATGGTCAGTCTAAATTTATCCATTATATAACCCTTATAATTATCCTTTAATATATAATCTAAATTAGACACAAATCCACCTTCATAATACTCTCTATCCACCAGGTCTACTACAGACTCCTTTATTTTTTTCCCTTCTTTAAACATCTCTAGTTTTAACTTTTTCACTCGCCTATTGTTATAATAGGTAGCTTCATTTTTCCTATATCCATTAACTATACCTATAACTCCTATAGGTATTGGATTTTTAAATTCTACCTCTATCCATTGCCCTTTATCATTTCCTTTAGTTCCTGCCACCCATACTCTATTTAAATCTTTATCAAAGGCATTTTCTAAGGGATATTTCTTTAAATTAGTAGATGCCTCACTTCTTTTTATATTATAAAATCTTACTTCCCTGGCCTCTATTTCACTCTTTTGTCTATCATTTTTATATGCAGGTAGTATATCATCTGCATATATATAGCTGTCGTTTAATATTCCTAACAAAAACATGACTAAACATAACATTAAAATATTTCTTATTCTCAAATTAATCCTCCTTATCTATATTGGGTTAAATAGGATAAACCATATAAATTCAGATCCTTCGTGAACTACTCTCCACTTACCTAACGGTTGAAGTGGGAGCTTCTTGGTCAATAGCACCAACGTGCCAAGTTTACCCAAGCTAACAAGGTCGCACCGACCTCACATAAGTACCAAAATTATATAGCTAATTTCAGTAGATTT
>NZ_JAOART010000113.1 GCF_025210435.1 Anaeromicrobium sp. | reverse complement strand
TTATTTCACTTATTCCTAGCTTCTTGCAAAACTCAGCTAAGAAATTCATTCTACCATGATTATGAGTTTTAAAGCGATAGTCTATATTATGCATAAATTCCATCCTCTCTTTATTCTCTTACTTCTATAATAATGGAATTTATGATAGATTTTTATACTTTATATTTGGTAAAATTAGTTATGCGAAATATGAGTTATATTGTTTAGGCATATGAAAATCACTCATCTTATTTTTCTGTATCTTCTAAAATTTATTCTATGGAACTATTACCTATCATCATTCCATGAAACACCATAATTAAAATTGTAAAAATTGTTTAAATATAACGAATTTTATAAAAAACTGGTATAATATATATATACATATTTTAACATTGAATGAAAAGGGGTGGATTCATGTCAAATAAAAAGAAATTTTTCAGTTTAAAGAAAAAGATGATTTTTTCCGTATTGCCAATAGTTATAATTCCTATTTTAACCATGGGCATGTACATTAATCAAAGGTTCAAAACCACATTAAAAAACCAGTTTTTAGAGGCATCTTCTAAAGAAATTATACAAGTAGATAATACTATTAACATGTATTTTGAATCTGTTTCAGAAAATGCTAATATGTTAGCTAATAGTAAAATACTAAAAAAAGCTGATAATAGTATCACTTCTTATATGGATAAAACTAATATATCAAAAATTACCCCTTCTCAAAATGACGGAATAGAGCAAGAAATCTATAAATTTTTTCACAGTTTTGCAACAACTCATCCTAAATCAGCCTATGTATATATGGCAACAAAAGATGGTGGTTATATTCAATGGCCTGAATCAAATCTAATGGACAATTATGATCCTAGAAAAAGACCCTTTTATGAGGCCATATTAAAAAGTAATGGAAAAACTGTTCGTACTGCTCCCTATTATTATCCAGCAGATGATGAAGTTATCATAAGTACAGTTACTTCTATTACAGATAATAATGGTGAGTTTTTAGGAGTACAAGGTTTAGATGTGAGCTTAAAGGCTTTAACAAAAATAATCACAAATATTAAGATAGGTAATAAGGGGTACATAATATTATTAGATAATAATGGAACCATATTAGCTCACCCTAAAAATTCAGAGATGAACTTTAAAAATATATCAGAATTAAATATTAAAGAATTTGATAATGTTTTAAATACAGATAAGGATAACTTTGAATTTGTTAAAGAGGACATTTCTTACTATGGTAATCTTTATACTTCACCTTCATCTGGTTGGAAATTCATTGCAATTATTGAACAGGATGAATTAATGGTCTTAGCAAAGAGTATAAACAATATAATTATGGGATTAGTAGTAGTTTCCATAATATTATCTTCCTTATTCATAATGCTATTTGCAAATAAATTTACTAACCCTTTACTTAAAATTTCAGAACAATTAAAGATTATATCCAGTGGAGATTTCTCCGTAAAATTAGATAATAAGTTAATGGATAGAAATGATGAGATAGGAGTACTAGGTAATGGTATAAACCAAATGCAGGATGATTTAAAAAATCTCACATCCCAAATAAAGGATTCTTCTGATACCTTATCTAGCACCTTTCATAATGTGGTAAAAATGACTGAAGAAAATAAAAATACTATTGGTGAAATAGCTAGGGCAATAAATGAAGTGGCTGTAAGTGCCGATGATGAAGCTAGGGAAATTGAAGATGGAGCACTTAATGTACAGGATTTAGCAGAAAGTATAAATCTAGTTTCAGATAAAATACAACATATAAAAGAACTGGCCATTAAATCTAATAAAAATAATGATGTGGGATTAGATACTATCAATACCTTAATTGAAAAATCTAAAGAAGTTCAATCTTCCGTTACCCATGTTAATACTATGATACTAGAAATGGATAAAATGGCAGAGGAAATAGGTATCATAACAGATACTATAGCTAATATATCTGAACAAACTAACTTACTAGCATTAAATGCAGCCATAGAAGCTGCTAGGGCTGGTGCAGAAGGTAGAGGATTTGCCGTAGTAGCTGAAGAAGTACGAAAACTTGCAGAACAATCTAATGCTTCTACCCAAACTATTAAAGATATAATAGATAAGGTCCAAGTTCAATCTAAAACTGCCCTTGAAGGTATTACTCAAGCTAAAAAAATAACTAGTGAACAGGATGCTTCTGTTACTATGACTCAATCTTCCTTCCAAGAAATTTCATCATCTATAGAGGGTCTATCTAAAGAAGTAAATAGTGTTGAAACCTATAATGAAGATATGAATATAAAGAAAAATAAACTTTTAGATATGATTACAAATTTATCTGCTCTCTCTGAAGAAACAGCAGCTTCCTCAGAAGAGGTTGCCGCATCCTCAGAAGAACAAAATGCATCTATGGAAACCATATTAAATCATGTAATTAATTTAAATAGTCTTGTAAAAGATTTAAAAGATCATACAAAAAAGTTTAAGCTATAATTTAATATTTAAAACATTAAAGGCTAAATCCACCCTATGGATTTAGCCTTCCTTATATTCTTTACTTTTCATATCCTTTTAATAGAAATTCTTTCATTTGATCTATATCCATTTTATGGATACCTAATTCTTTTGTAGTTCTTCCTGTATCTAAATAATCTTCATCCATTAAGGCTGAAGCAATTGTCATGATTGAATCCATAACAGGAGTTTTAATATCTACTTGATGGGCCAAACTAGCTAAGACAGCTAATGAATAGGGTGTGTCTTCCGTTAAATATCTATTTGATAAACTATTTGGTCCCTTTATGGAACTAAATATTGTACTTTTATGATAAGCCTCATAAAGAGTTTCTTCATTTGGTACATATCCCATATCATATAGTCTCTCTTTAGTTGAGATTACTTCATATCCAAAGATTTCACATATTTTTTTTCTTTCCGAATCAAGTTTTTCTATTACCCTTGCTACAGAAGGGCTTATTCCCTCTTTATAGTGATAATGTTCATCACCAAAGAAGTCTATCTTTGCTGCATTTAAAACCATTGGTACAGGATGTGAAATTGGATTTCCATTGTTTAAAGAAGTTTCTAGTACATCTCTTCTCAATTCTACACATGGATAAAATGACTTTATTATATTATACATTTCTTCGTTGTATTTAGCAGGAAAAGCTGCAAAGTATAATTTTTTACATCTAAGGATTATATGTACACCTGTTTCACTTGTCTTTCTTGAAGCATATGGAAGAGTATGTAACTCTGATAAGATAATATCTTTGCTTTTTCCTAATTCATGAAGTATTTTTCCTATTACTAAAGTTCCCCCTGTAGAACCTGGAGTTAAAAATATTTTGTGACCTGCTCTTAGGTATGGTGCCGTCTCATGGGCAAATTTTTCTTGTGAATAAGCCGGAATAACTGGAATTATAATGTCATTTTCAAAAGCTATTTGAGGGTCTGAAGTCACATTATGAATATGAGCTATTCCATTTCTTCCTTCTCCAGATACATGAATTGTTTTTTTATGAAACAAATCCTTTACTCTCTCCTTGTACCTCTGTGCCACATATATGGTAACCTCGTGACCTGCTAAAGCCAAATCTCCAGCAACGGCAAATCCACCATGACCTATTCCTATAACTGTTAATTTCGCCAATTGCACTCCTCCTTCATTAAAATAGTTCTTTCCTACTATATATTTTACATTATTTTATCCTTTTATGAAAAGGTTTTCAGCCATTTTATTTTTATTTATTCAAATTCTTTTATTAAAGGTATTAAAAATATTTTGATTATGGCGGCTATAGGTACGGCTAATATCATACCTAATATGCCAAAATATCCTCCACCTACTGCCAATGCAAATAATATCCAAACGGGAGATAACCCTACTACATTTCCCATGATCTTAGGGTTTAATAAGTTTGCGTCAAATTGTTGTAAAATCAATATGAATATGCCTACTTGCAAAGCCTTTATGGGACTATAAAATAGTGTTACTAATAGGGCTGGTGTAGCCCCTATAAATGGCCCCACATATGGTATTATATTGGTAATACCTATTATAATTCCTAATAAAGTAGCATATTTTATACCCATAAGGAAAAATCCCACAATAGCTATAATACCTATGATAGATGCTTCTAAACTTATTCCTCCTAGGAATTTTTTGAAAATTTTATTACAATTATCTAATACATCTATAGTCTTATGGCTTCTATCTTTCCCCAATATAGTATACATTACATCTTTAGCAAGCTTTATTAGGTTATCCTTATCCATAGTAGCATATATGGAAATAATTATACTCATACTGATAGTTATAATAAAGCTTGTGAAGCTCTGAAATAAATTTCCTATATTATTAAAAATAGAAGTTATAAATAAAGGAATCTTTCCCTTTATCTGCTCTAATCCATTTAATATCATATCTCTCATATAAGGAGTAGTTATTTTTTTTAAGTACTTATACATATCTTCCGTTTCTGTTGGAACATTATTCACGATCTCTATGGAACTCTTTACTACAGTAGGTATAAGAACTGTAAATAAAGATATTAATCCTATAAAAAACAAAGTATATACTCCTAGTATAGACATGCCCCTTTTCATATTTAATTTAGAACACATTATTTCTATTAATGGATTTAATAAATATGCAATTATAATTCCTATAATAAATGGTGTTAGTATGCCGAAAAATTTAACTGATATGGCCTTTATATTATCTACATTTTTATAAAGAATACCCAGGATTATTAATCCTATTATTACTATTAGATATTTTTCTATAAACTCCCTATATCTATTTATCATATTTTCTCCAACTTCTCCCTTAAATTAATAAAAAATAGTATATCATAAACTATGCTTATATACTAATTATTACCTTTATTAGACCATATAAACAAAAAGATATAATCATGTTACTAGATTATATCTTTTTGTTTATGCCTTATTTTTTAAAATCTATTCATTTTTATCATTCCACATCTTCTTAAGTAAAAACATCAATACACTTAAGGAAAATAGTATTAGTAAACCAAAGACTACCTTCTTCACATCTCCCACTAGCATATCCCCAATATAAGAATAAACTATAGTAGCAGGCAATTGACCAATTCCTGTAGCCCAGAAAAATGACCAAAAACTCATAGATGTAAGACCAGCTCCATAACTGACTATATCAAAGGATACAAAGGGTAATAATCTAGCTATTAATATGGCGTATTTTCCATATTTGTGAAAAAATACATCTACCCTTTCTAGGGCATACTTACTTGTAAATTTTTCTGCCACATCTCTTCCGAAAAATCTGGCTATATAAAAACAAAGAACTGCTCCTGCCATGGCACTAGACCAGGATAAAAGTGCTCCCTTTATCCAACCAAATAGGGCTGCATTTGAAAATGTAATTAAAAATGCTGGTAGGGGTGCTGCCACCGATTGAAATATCATTAGTAAAAAGGATACTATGGGTGCCCATATGCCAAAGGATAATATGTACTCCTTCACCGCATCCACATTTAGACCCTTCATTAATATTACTACTTCATTTATATTTTCCCTAATGGGTTTAACCAAAACATATAGTAATAGTATACCTACTATAATGGCTACCTTCATCTTAAAAGAATTTTTATTTTTCAATTTAACATCTCCCTAAAAACTATTATTTCAGCTTCTATTATATTTGGGAATAGATTTTATGTGAAATAAGTTCTTTCTATGGATTTTAAAATATTATAAAGGATATTTATAGTATAAAAAAGTTAGACAACTATGTACATAATCGTCTAACTTTATTTTTTATATTCCTAATTCTTCTTTTACTTCTTTAAATGCATTTATTGCAAAATCTAAATCTTCCTTTGAGTGAGCTGCTGAAATTTGTGTTCTAATTCTCGCCTTGCCCTTTGGTACTACTGGATAGTAGAATCCAATTACATAAACACCCTTTTCAAGCATTTTTTCTGCCATTTTCTGTGAAAGTACTGCATCTCCAAGCATTACTGGAACTATTGGATGCTCACTTTCTATAACCTCAAGACCTATATCCTTTATCTTTTCTCTGAAATACTTTGTATTTTCTTCAAGCTTATCCCTATATTCTGTACTTTCTGAAAGGATTTCTAAAACCTTTAATGATGCAGATGCAATAGCTGGTGCTAAAGTATTTGAGAATAAGTATGGTCTTGAACGTTGTCTAAGTAAATCTATTATTTCTTTTCTACCACTTGTATATCCTCCACTTGCTCCACCTAATGCTTTTCCTAATGTTCCTGTTATTATATCTACTCTACCCATTACATCTCTATATTCATGAGTTCCTTTTCCATGCTTTCCTGTAAATCCAACTGCATGACTATCATCTACCATAACAAGGGCATTGTATTTATCAGCAAGATCACATATTCCCTTTAAATCAGCTATTATTCCATCCATTGAGAATACACCATCTGTTGCTATAAGCTTAATACGTGCTCCATCCTTATCAGCTTGAATAAGTTGAGCCTCTAAATCTTCCATGTTATTGTTTTTATATCTATATCTTTTAGCTTTACTAAGTCTTACACCATCTATTATACTTGCATGATTAAGCTCATCACTTATTATTGCATCTTCTGCCGTTGTGATTGTTTCAAATAAACCACCATTTGCATCAAAACATGATGAATATAAAATAGTATCTTCTGTTCCTAAAAATTCTGTTAACTTTTCTTCTAATTTTTTATGTACTTCTTGGGTTCCACAGATAAATCTTACTGATGATAATCCATATCCCCAATTGTCATAACTTGCTCTTGCCGCTTCTTTAACTAATGGATTATCTGATAATCCGAGATAGTTGTTTGCACACATATTAAGTACACCATTTACCTGAGTAGTATCTATTCTACTTCTTTGTGGTGTAGTTATTAATCTTTCAGATTTCCATAGTCCATTATCCTTAATTCCTTGTAATTCTTTAGCATAAATATCTTTTGCTGCTTTAAACATTTTTTTCACTCTCCTTAAAAAAAACTTACTATATTCTTATCTTTAGGCATATTCAAAAAATAAATTAGTCATTTCACTGGTTATTTAAATTATTTTCTTCGTTATGGAATCACTTACATATGTTCAATATACTCGCTCACCATGCCTTGAAAATAATCCAAATCCCTCAGGAAATTGACTAGTTTATTTTTTTCATATGCCTTACTCTATATCCAGTTAAGTATTACTTTTCCTGATTGACCACTCTTCATTACTTCAAAGCCCTTTTCAAATTCTGTGTAATGATAATTATGTGTTATTACAGGTCCTATATCTAAACCTGATTGAAGCATAGCAGTCATTTTATACCAAGTTTCAAACATTTCTCTTCCGTATATACCTTTTAAGAAAAGACCATTGAATACAATTTTATTCCAATCTACTTTTGTTTCAGGTCCTTGTATTCCTAATAATGCAATTTTACCACCATGAAACATAACATCTACCATGTCATTAAAGGCTTGTGCATTTCCTGACATCTCAAGACCCACGTCAAATCCTTCTTTCATTCCTAATTCGTCCATTACACTTCTTATTGTTTGTTTTGTTACATTTACTGCCCTTGTAGCTCCCAATTTTTGTGCAAGTTCTAATCTATAGTCATTTACATCCGTCACTACTATATGTCTTGCTCCAGCATGCTTAGCTATTGCTGCAGCCATTATACCAATAGGACCTGCTCCTGTAATAAGAACATCTTCTCCTAATAAATCAAATGATAATGCTGTATGTACGGCATTTCCAAGGGGGTCAAAAATACTTAATACATCCTTTGGTATTGATGGGTCACAAAGCCAAATGTTTGTAACAGGAATAGATGCATATTCAGCAAAAATACCTGTTCTATTTACACCTATGCCCTCAGTATCTTTACATAGATGTCTTCTGCCAGCAAGGCAGTTTCTACATTTACCACATACTATATGTCCTTCACCTGAAACTGTATCTCCTACTTTAATGTCTTTTACACCTTCTCCAACTTCTACTACTTCACCAACAAATTCATGTCCTATAGTCATTGGTACAGGAATAGTTTCTTGTGACCATTTGTCCCAGTTATATATGTGTACATCTGTACCACATATGGCCGTTTTATGGATTTTTACAAGTACTTCTCCTTCTTTCACCTCTGGAAAAGGTACTTTTTCTAACCATAATCCTGGCTTTGCATATTTTTTTACTAGAGCATCCATCATTTTTGACATAAATTATCCCTTCTTTCCTTATTTATTTCATATTTATATTATGTATTAATTTAGTATTGTACATTATCCATATTTATAGACCTTTTTAATAATTCCCTTAATGCTTTTTTGTTTCTTCTCCTAAAAAAGGCATTTGTCTTTATCTCCTGTACATTTCATCCTTTTATTCGGGATTTTGTCTCCATGTGACGTACATTTTTAACAAATTTATTATACTACAAAAAGTCAAATAATCAAACAACTTGTTTATAAATTCAAAATTTTTCTAATTCTATATAGATACCACATATATTTCTATATTATATGTCTTATATAACAAAATTCTCTTTATTGGCATAATGTGATTTTTCCTGTACAATATAATTGTATATTTTTTACATTGGGAGGTGTTTTATGAATCATTTATTAGAAAATTTAAGTATATTTGATGAATTCTTTATCCATATTGGTTCTTTAAATCTGTTCATTTATATTTTCCTCATACTATTTAAGATAATATACATATATAAGGACTCTCCAAAATTTTCTATGGATAGGATTTTATGGATAGTAACATGCCTATTTGTACCCTATCAAATTGGATTTTTATCTTATATTTTCATAAGGGAATTTAGAATATATAAAAACTATGGAGAGAACATAGAAAAAAAATCCTTTAACTTTCAATTTGATTTACCTAATGAAGCCATTAAATTACTAGGAATTCTAATGTTAGTTTTATTATTAGGAATTGCTTCTGGATACTCAAGGGAAGTAAATCCAATTTATTCTATCAATAATTCTCCCATAAAAATAGATTCTTCATCAAATACATATAATGGCGTACTAAATGGCTTTGCAGGTATAAGGGAAAAGGAACTGAGATTTCAAAAAGATGGAAATTTAGTAATAAGTTACTCATCTAGGATAAATGGACCTGTAGATATGGGCATATATTTTAATAACTCTCCTAAATTAATTTTTAAATCTGGAGAAACTAGAACCCTATCCATTCCAGTAAAAAAACATAATATATATAAATTAAAAATAAGAGCTAATGATGCTAGGGGTAAATTCTATTTTAATTGGGAATTAAAATAGGATAAAAAGAGATAAAACTTTGAATTTTATCTCTTTTTATCCTATTTAAGTTCATCTACTAAATATATTATGTATTATAATTGCCCTTATATGCTTACTATCATAAGTTTTACCTCTAAGGCAATCCCTCCAACTTTAACCTTTTTTATTTTTCCTCCATCCACTTCTAATGCTGCTTTAATTTCCGATGGCATTCTCATAGCGTATCCCTGTTCAAACACTAGGTTTTCCATTTTATCTAATTTACCATGTTCATATAAATATGAACTAAGGGCTCCATTTGATGTACCCGTTGCCGATTCTTCTAGTATGTCATATAGAGGTGCAAAATTCCTACAATGAGCTGTGGTATTTCCTATTGTTTCTAGAGAAAAGGCATGGTACCCTACCACTTCGTATTTTTTGCTTGTTTCTCTTATCATTTCAAAATCAGGTTCCATAGAATTTAATATTTCCATGGACTTTATAGGAACCATCACATCCTTTAATCCAGTAGAAACTATTTGAACGGGCAATTCATCACTAATATGCTCCACATTAATATTTAAGGATTTAGCTATTTCTTCCTTATCTAGTTTCTCATAAAACTCAGGCATACTTTGATCCATTAATATACTATTATCTTCATTTACCTGTACATTTAATACTCCTGCTTTAGTTTCTTGAGTGTAGTTTCCCCCCTTAATTAACCCTCTTTTCTTAAGTAAATAAAATGTGGCTATGGTAGCATGACCACATAAATCTACCTCTTTCACCGGAGTGAAAAATCTAACCTTAAAATCTGCCACACTACTATTTTTCACAAAGGCCGTTTCTGATAATCCTACTTCCTTTGCTATTTTCTGCATTTGTTCTTCACTAAGGTTATTAGCATCCAACAAAACCCCAGCTCCATTTCCACCTTCTTCACTTTTTCCAAAGGCGTTTATTATACTTACTTCCATGTTCATATATACTCCCCCCAGGGTTTATTTGACTATATTTTATGCCATAAATAAAGGTCTGTAAAGTTTAGCCCCTTATTAATCATTCTAATCATAAATATATATGGAATTATTAAAATAACCTTCATATATTTACTAATTTGAAACTCTCTTATTTCCTTTAGAAAGATTAATTATACATATTTCACTTGGAAAAATGTAGAAATATATCTAGTTTTCGTATAAAATGAATATATAATAGAAATAAATATATGAACTATTACTAACTCTTAAGAAATGACCAGTAATTAGAAAGGAGATTGAAATATGAAATTAAAAACTCGATTAATATTTTTGAATTTAGGAATTATGATTATTGTATCTACATTAATCATGGGCTTTTTAGTTGTTAATACTCGAAGTACGGTGGCAAGAAAGAATATTGAAAATGTGCAATTGCAAACTGAAAATATTGCAAATGAAATGAGAGAAGTATTAGACGGTGCAGAACATGATTCTCAATCTTTAGCCAATACATTAATCAATTTAAAAAGGGCTAATGGAACTAATAGGAATATAGTTAATAAAATGTTAAAAGAAACATTAGAACACAACCCCAATTATGTATATGCTTGGACAGCATGGGAACCTAACGCCTTTGATAATAGGGACAGTGATTATATAAATACTCCAGGAAGTGATGCTGCTGGTAGATATACTCCTGCTTGGGGAAGAAGTGGTGAAAAATTAGTATTAAATGCTATGAAAAAACTAAATAAACCATATTATACCATACCTAAAAATACTAAGAAGAGTTATATTACAGAACCAGATACCTACACACTAAACGGGGAAAAAGTTACTACAGTTACCTTTTGCCAACCTATAATTATGGATGGTGAATTTTTAGGGGTAGTAGGTTTAGACATATCATTGAAACAACTAGTGGAAACAAATTCCCAAGTGAAGCTATTTGACAATGGTTTTGGTAGATTAATTAATAATAAGGGTATAGTGTTAGCCCACCCAGATCCTACTAAAATAAATGAAATTGGTGATGAATTTGAAGGTAGCCTAGGGTCTGAATACTTAGAAAAAATAAGAAAAGGGGAAAATTTTAAAAATACAGCTTGGTCTGAACATATGGGACAGGATATATATAGATTCTATACTCCTATATCTTTTCATCTTAACGATTTAAAGTGGTCCTATACAACAATTGTTCCCACAAAAGAGTTAATGGCTGAGACAAATGCCATGCTCCTATGGATGACAGGAGTGTCAATTATTGGTATATTAATAATTGGAATTGCCCTTTATTATAATAGTAATTATGCTGTATACTCCATAGTAGTTCTATCTGATATTATTAAAAGATTATCCACATATGATCTTACCTTCGACGAAAAACACGAAGCAGTTAAATTCTTACAGAGAAAAGACGAAACGGGAGAAATGACTAATGCATTGGCTACAATGCAGGCGAACTTTACCCAATTGATTAAAAAAATCCAAGACGTGTCCGGTGAAGCTTCAGCATCTTCTCAGGAGTTAACCGCCATATGCCAGCAATGTGCCACAAGTGCAGAGGAAATATCTAGAACTATTGAAGAACTAGCACAGGGAGCTATGGATCAAGCTCAAGATACGGAAGTGGGTTCTGGAAAAATCCATGAATTAGGCCAGATAATCAAGAAAAACGATGCCTTTATGGAAAATGTAAATATTTCCTCAAACAATGTATCTAATTTAGTAGATGAGGGCCTATTAGTCATTAAGGATTTAATGAGCAAGACAGAAGAAAGTGGTAAAGCCTCACAAGAAATATTTGAAGTTATTGAAAAATCCAATGAAAGCTCTGAAAAAATCAGTAGTGCAAGTGCTGTGATTGCATCAATTGCTGAACAAACTAATCTCCTAGCTCTAAATGCTGCCATAGAAGCAGCCCGTGCTGGTGATGCGGGACGAGGCTTTGCAGTAGTTGCTGAAGAAATCAGAAAATTAGCTGAGGAATCCACAAGTTCTACTAAGGAAATTGACCTAATTATAAGTGAATTAACAACAAACTCATTGAAAGCTGTGGAAAAAATGAAAGAAGTTAGTGTTATCATGGATAAACAAATCGAAAGTGTCAATGATACTAAAAATAAATATAATGAAATTTCTAAAGCCATAAATCTATCAGAAGAAGCCATAGAAAAAATGAATCATTCTGCTAAGGAAATGGAAAGCAAGAAGGCTGATATTTTAGATGTTGTTCAATCCCTATCGGCCATATCTGAGGAAAATGCAGCTAGTACTGAACAAGCAGCCGCATCTACAGAGGAACAAACCGCTTCTATAGAAGAAATTGTTGGGGCCAATGAAAATCTTTCAGAGTTATCCCAAGTATTACAAGGAGAAATATCCAAATTTAAAATTTAATAAATTATTCAAATAAAAGAAAGGCAACTCTTTATAAAATGGTACCTTTGTCAAGGACAATCTAAAAAAAGAGATTAAGATGCTAAAAGATGATTTCTGTATTGTACAGGAGTCATCTTTTTTAAATTCCATTGATATCTATAATTATTATAATATTTTATATAATTATTTATCA
>NZ_JAOART010000112.1 GCF_025210435.1 Anaeromicrobium sp. | reverse complement strand
TCACAACAGCATATGCTACTTCAACATGACTCATGAACCTATCTACGAAGATTCACACTTTCGCTTGTGACAAGGACTTCAATGGAAAAAATTTTCAATATATTTTCCTGAAGTAGGCCCACATAAAGCAAGTTTCCAAATTAGAAATCTATATTCATAGTTTATTTTTCCAAAGAACTTTTATTCTTATGATCACCCCTCCATAATGTGGTCTACTGATTGACCTGGAGGTATTATTGGATAAGCAAATTGATTGTTGTCAATTACACATTCTATTAATATGGGTCCATTGAAATCCTTGTTGGCTTCTAGAACCTCTTGTAGTTCATTGTTATTTTCGGCCTTATATGCTTTTATACCAAAGGCATCACATAGTTTAATATAATCCACATGGTCATATAAGGTGGTTTCTGAGAACTTTTTATCTTGGAACAGGTCTTGCCATTGCCGCACCATTCCTAAGCTATGGTTGTTGAATAATATAATCTTTATAGGGAGATTATATTTACTTATGGTTAAAAGCTCTTGAGCACACATTCTAAAACTTCCATCACCAGTAAATAATATTACAGTATCATTAGGATTACCAACTTGAGTACCTATGGCAGCTCCTATACCAAAGCCCATGGTGCCTAGGCCTCCACTTGTGATGAAGGAATTATCACGTTTGAAATTCCAATGTTGAGCAGTCCACATTTGATGCTGGCCCACATCTGTAACTACAAAGGCATCTTCGTATTGTTTATTTAAGCTATCTATAATGAGTTTGGCATTAAATTCTTCTAGTTTTTGTTTAGAACTTTTAAAGGTGGATACCTTATCTGCCCAGCGCGTATCATATTTTTTATCCACATTATTATAGATATGCTCTAGATTTACTTTTAAATCTCCTGTCACATGAAGATAAGTGTCCAAGTTCTTATCCAGTTCAGTAATGTCTATTTCAAAATGGATTATCTTAGCGTCATGGGCAAAGAATTTAGGATTTCCTATAACCCTGTCACTAAATCTTGTGCCTATGGCTAAAAGTAAATCACAATGTTTTACTGCCAGATTAGCTTCCTTAGAACCATGCATACCCACAAGACCGTAGGAAAGTTCATGATTTCTATCTATGGTGCCAAGTCCCATTAAAGTATTTAAAACGGGAATATGAAGCTTCTGGGCCAAATCAACTAAAAGCTTTGATGCACCAGCGGACTTGATTCCTCCTCCTGCCATAATAACAGGTTGCCTAGCTTTTTTTAATAAATGTATGGCCTCATTGCAATTATCACAGACCATATGATCTTTATCCATGGACACTTCTAGATTTTTATATTCTGTTTTAGCTAAAAATACGTCCTTAGGAATATCGATTAAAACAGGACCTTTACGACCTGTTGATGCAAGGGATAAAGCTTCCTTAATAGTTTTTTCTAAATCCTCTATATTCCTTACAAGATAATTTTTTTTAGTTATACCCATAGTAATTCCTGTTACGTCTACCTCTTGAAAGGAATCCTTTCCTAGTAGAGGACAGGGAACTTGACCTGATATAACTAGTAAAGGCACAGAATCTAAATAGGCATTAGCTATACCTGTTATGGCATTAGTAGCTCCTGGACCTGAAGTAACAATACAAACGCCTACCTTTCCAGTGCAGCGACTGTATCCATCGGCACCATGTACTGCACTCTGTTCATGGGCTGTTCTTATATGATTAAAATGATCCGTCTCATCATATAGGGCATCATATAATGGAATTACGGCTCCTCCAGGATAGCCAAAGAGAGTATCTACTCCTAAGTCTCTTAAGGATTGTAAAACTATTTGTGAGCCTGATTTATTCATGAAATTCACCTACTTTTAATTAATTTGAATACTATTTAGTAAACTGAATTTTTTTAAGTATAAAGCTGCCTTATCTGCAGTATGTCCCTTAGTTTCGTCAAAGGTTATTTTAATAGAATTATTTATATCAAATTCCTTTATTTCTAGTTCACTAATATAGAATTCTTTTCTCCTTAAAGATGTTGTTAATTTTATTAAATTGTCCATACCCTTTTCCATTTTCCCAATAATTGTTCTTTTCATCTCTCTACTCCTTTCGAATAAATTGAATATTCTGAATCAACAATATACATAATTAACATTTTTCTTTTTAAGGCATATGAAAGAAATAAACTAGTCAGTTCTCTGAGGGATTTGGGTTATTTTCAAGGCATGGTGAGCGAGCATATTGAACATATGTAAGCGATTCCATAACGAAGAAAATAATTCAAATAACCAGTGAAATGATTAATTTGTTTTTTGAATATGCCTAAGATGATTTTAAAAAATAAAAAAACTCTCGGCTTTACAAACACATAATATTGTATTTGCAGAGACGAAAGTTTTCGTGGTACCACTCTACTTTGTAGATATAAAAATATCTACCTCATATCAGATCGAAAGTTTCCTTTGAATCCTAGCCATATAACGGTGGCACCCGTCCTTGTCTACTCTTTAAGAATTTCGACTTAGAAGCTCAGGAGTGATCATTACATAAATCATCTATAATTAGGCTCTCAGCAATGCCTAAATCTCTGTATATAGTAACAGATTTATCTTTGTCTCCATCACAGCTTTATGAATATCACATTTGGATGAAAAATTTATTTAAAAGTAGTATATAGTTATTTTTTACTTTTGTCAATGGCATTTTGAAAATTTTTTGAAAATTAATAAAATGCCATTGACAAAATATTTCAACACTGTTAAAATCAAACTTAAAATTCCCAATAATTTTTTTTTATCTCTCTATAAAATATGGAGGGATCATTATGGAAAATCATTTAAAAGAAATAAAACTAGCAAAAGAAAGAATAAAAAATGTAATTAAAAAAACACCACTTATTTATAGTGAACTTTTTAGTAAACTGTCATCTAATGAAGTATACATTAAGCCAGAGAATTTACAAAAGACAGGTGCTTTTAAAATAAGGGGTGCATATAATAAACTAACTCAGCTAACAGAGGAAGAAAAATCAAAGGGCTTAGTTGCATCATCAGCAGGAAATCATGCTCAAGGTGTGGCCTATGCTGCGAAGGAGCTAGGAGTTAAAGCCACCATAGTTATGCCTAAAAATACTCCATTCATTAAGGTAGATTCTACAAGGGGTTATGGTGCAGAAGTAGTTCTCCATGGTTCTTGTTATGATGAAGCTTACGAAAAGGCTCTAGAAATAGAAAAAGATAAGGGTGCAACTTTTATACACCCATTTAATGATATGGATGTAATATATGGCCAGGGTACAATAGGTCTTGAAATATTAGAAGAACTAAAGGATGCAGATGCCCTATTAGTACCAATTGGTGGTGGAGGATTAATAAGTGGTATAAGTTTAGCTATAAAAAGTATTAATCCAAAGATTAGGGTAATAGGTGTAGAACCAGAGGGGGCCACCACATTAAAAACTTCCCTTATGAATGGTAAAGTCACTGAACTAGAGAAAGTTCAGACCATAGCCGATGGGGTTGCTGTTAAGAAATGTGGAGATAAAACTTATGACATAATAAAGGATTATGTGGATGATATTATAACTGTATCTGACTATGAACTTATGAATGCCTTTTTAAAATTACTTGAAAAGCATAAATTAGTTTGTGAGCATGCAGGAGTACTAACACTGGCTGCAACTACTAAATTAAATTTTTATAATAAAAAAGTTGTATCAGTTGTGAGTGGTGGGAATATAGATGTAGTAACCATATCTTCCATGATTAATAATGGTTTAGTATCTTCAGGAAGATTATTCTGCTTTTCAGCAGAAATGCCTGACGTGCCAGGAGAATTATTAAAAATATCAGAAGTATTAAAGTACTTAAATGCAAATGTAATCAAGCTAGAACACAATCAGTTTAAAGCTTTAAATAGAATTCATAATGTGGTTTTAGAAGTGACAGTGGAAACACATGGATATGATCATATTGAAAGAATTAAGAATAAACTTAATGAAGTTGGATATGATATAAGACAAATATACTAAAAGGATAGGAGCAAATAAAAATGAAATCAATTAGACATATGGCAAAGAAATTTTATACTTATTTTTATTTTACTAGCGATAGCTTTTATTTTAGCGCTAGCTATTTCTGTTGCCAAAAATTTAAAAAAAATATGTCTAATGGGTTGTCCTATAAAATTATGTATGAGTATAGTTAAAAGTTAAACAAGACTATATTAAATAGATTTTCAATACATAAGGCTCATTATTGGGCCTTATTTTTTTATACAAAAAAACAAATAACAAGGAGGAATAAGAATGATAATCGTATTAAAACCAGAAACAGAGGAATATGAGTGTGTAAAAATTAAAAATAAAATGATTGAATTAGGATGTGAAGTGAATGAAATTAAGGGTCATAACCATCATGTGCTAGGGTTAGTAGGAGACACAAGTAGAATTGATGCTAATTTAATAGCTTCAAACAGAGTTGTGGAAAAAGTAATGCACGTACAAGAACCATATAAGAAGGCTAATAGATACTTCCATCCAAAAGATACTATTTTAAATATAGATGGAGCTAAAATAGGTGGAGGAAATTTTGCCATAATGGCAGGTCCTTGTTCTGTAGAAACTAAGGACCAAATAGTTCATACGGCAAAGGCAGTAAAGGCAGCAGGAGCCCATTTCCTAAGGGGCGGAGCATTCAAGCCAAGAACATCTCCATACAGTTTCCAAGGACTAAGGGAAGAGGGGTTGGATCTTTTAAAGATTGCAAAAGAAGAAACTGGATTACCAATAGTGACAGAACTCATGACCATAGATACCATAGATAGATTCGTAAGAGATGTGGATGTAATTCAAATTGGCGCTAGAAATATGCAAAATTTTGATTTGCTAAAGGAAGTTGGTAAAACAGATAAACCAATTTTATTAAAGCGTGGTATGTCAGCTACCATAGAAGAATTACTAATGGCAGCAGAATACATCATGTCTGAAGGAAATAATAAGGTAATTCTTTGTGAAAGGGGAATTAGGACCTTTGAAAAATACACGAGAAATACACTAGATTTAAGTGCCATACCAATGATTAAGAAAAAGAGTCATCTACCTGTAATAGTGGACCCTTCCCATGCAGCAGGATTATGGTGGTTAGTTGAACCCCTTGCAAAGGCAGCTATGGCAGTGGGAGCAGATGGACTTATGATAGAAGTACATCATGACCCGGCAAATGCCATGTGTGATGGACAACAATCAATAAAGCCAGAAAAGTTCCAAAAACTTATGGGTGATTTAAAGAATATGGCAAATCTATTTAACATTAAGATATAATGGGGGGAGAACATTGTTAAGTGACTTTAATATAACCATAGTTGGATTAGGTTTAATAGGAGGTTCCTACGCTAAAGCACTGCGGCGTAATAATCCTAAAAATCTATGGGCCATAGATAAAGACCAACATACTATTAAGAAGGCAATGGACTTAAATGTGATAGATGAATGTGAAAGTATAAAAGAGGCACTTAGTAAGACCCATATTTTAATAATGTGTCTATATGCACAAGATAATATAAAATTCATAAGAGAGAATCTAACTCATTTAAAAGAAGATATATTAATTACAGACGTATGTGGAGTTAAGGGACATATGGTACAGAGAATAAATAATATAATAGGGAATTCTATGGAGTTTATAGGTGGTCATCCCATGGCTGGAAGAGAATTTAATGGTTTTGATTATTCCCATGAAAATCTATTTATGAATTGTAACTATATAATAACTACCATACCTGATAATACTGATAAAAATATATACAAGATAAGAAAAATTGCTGAACTAATTGGTAGCAATAACATAATTATGACTAGTCCTAAGAGACATGATGAACTGGTGGCCTACACTAGTCATTTATCCCATGTAATAGCAAATGCCTTTGTGAATAATACTAATGAAGAGGCAAATGATTTTATAGGTGGTAGTTTTAAGGATATTACTAGAGTTGCTTATTTAAATCCATATTTGTGGAGTAAAATCCTAATAAATAATAAGGAAAATGTGTTAAAGGAAATAGATAAATTTGAAGAAAATATTAAAATAATAAAAGAGGCTTTAAAAGAGGAAGATATGGATATACTTTGTTCTCAACTGGAAAGTGGAAGAATTAAGAGGAAGGAAATAAATTTAAAATGCTCACATTAAATGTAAATGCAAAGAGTAGACAATATAAAATAAATATTAAAAGGGGAATTCTAGAAAAACTAGGAGAACATATTAAACTTTTATATAAGGGTAAAAAAGTAGTAGTTATTACAGATACTAATGTATCTAGATTATATAAAGAAAAAATAGATAAAACCTTGAGTGAATATTTTCAAGTTCATTTTATAGAGGTGGAGCCAGGGGAATCCAGTAAGAGTTTTAAAACTATGGAAATCTGTTGTGAGAAATTGGCTAATTTAAATATTACTAGAAGTGATTTAATAGTGGCCTTTGGAGGAGGAGTAGTAGGAGATTTGGCAGGATTCATATCAGCCACCTATTTAAGAGGAGTTGACTTTATACAAGTTCCTACTACCCTTTTATCCCAGGTAGATTCCAGTGTGGGAGGTAAGGTTGCCATAAACTTAAAAAGTGGAAAAAACCTAGTGGGAAACTTTTATCAACCAAAGGCTGTATTAATAGATCCAGATTTACTGTGTACTTTAGATGGGAAATATTTTAGTGATGGTATGGCTGAAGTGATAAAGTATGGGTGTATAAGGGATGAAAAACTTTTTAATACTCTTAAGGAATGTATAGATATTAATGAAATAATAGAAGAGATAATATATACTTGCTGTGAAATAAAGGCAGAGGTAGTTGGTGAAGATGAGTTAGATAAGGGTATTAGAATGATTCTAAACTTTGGTCACACTATAGGTCATGGAATAGAGAGAGTATTTGATTATAAAAAATACTCCCATGGAGAAGCTGTAGCCATAGGTATGTATGTTATTAGTAAGAGTAGTGAGAAATTAGGTTTAACTAAGATGGGAACTAGAGATGAAATTAAGAATTTATTAGAAAAATATAATTTACCCTATGAGTTACCAATTACAGATGAAGAAGATCTAATAGATGCCATAAAGAAGGATAAGAAGAGTACGGGGGAATATGTGAATATAATATTGTTAAAGGAAATAGGGGATTGTTATATTAAAAAGATTAAAAGTAGCCAAATTAAGGATTATATATAGATCTATTATGTGAAAACTGGTTTTGGGTGAATTAATCTATAAATGTTTAGATATAGAAAAATACAAATCAATTAAGGAGAGAGCATGATGAAGGCAGTGAAGATAAGTCCTAATAAATTAAAAGGGGAAGTAGTTATTCCTCCATCTAAGAGTATGAGCCATAGGGCTATCATATGTGCAGCGTTAGGTCATGGGAAAAGTAAGATAAGCAATCTTATCATGTCTAAGGATATAATAGCCACAATGGAGGCTATGAAGAGTTTAGGTGTTAAAGTTATAGATACTAAGAAAGATAATAATGATAAGTATGAAATTATTATAGAGGGAAGGGACCAATTAAAAGTATTAAATGAAGTTATAGATTGTAATGAATCTGGTTCCACTTTAAGATTTTTAATTCCCATAGGAACTTTGGCAGATGACAAAGTAACTTTCACAGGAAGGGGAAAACTTGTGGAAAGGCCTATGGATACTTATTATGAAATATTTGAAAAGCAAGGAATAAAATATGAGACAAATGGTGGGAATCTGCCATTAACTTTGGAAGGAAAATTAAAGGCTGATAAATATGAAGTAGTGGGAAATGTAAGTTCTCAGTTCATAAGTGGACTATTATTTACATTACCTAAGTTAGATGAAGATTCTAATATAGTTATAACTAATAATTTAGAGTCTAAGGCATATATAGATTTAACACTAGATATGTTAGGGAAGTTTGGAATAAAGATAGAAAATAAAAACTATGAAGAGTTTAAAATAGATGGAAATCAAAAATATACTCCTAAGGACTACAGGGTAGAAGGAGATTTTTCCCAGGGGGCATTTTGGATTGTGGCAGGTTTAATAGGTGATTCTATTAAGTGTTTAGATTTAGACCTGGGTTCTAAACAGGGAGATAAGGCAATATTAGAAATAGTAGAGAAAATGGGTGGAAAAATAGAGTACAAAGAAGATGGTATAATAGTTCATCCAAGTGAAACTAAGGGTATAACCATAGATGTATCCCAATGTCCAGATTTAGTACCAATCCTTGCCCTATTAGGAACCTTTTCTAAGGGCGTAACTAAAATAACAAATGGAGCAAGACTTAGAATAAAGGAATCGGACAGATTAAAGTCCATATCTACAGAGCTTAATAAATTGGGAGCTAATATTATTGAGTTAGAAGATGGCCTTGAGATCCATGGAGTAGAAGGTCTAACAGGTGGAGTTGTAAATAGCTGGAATGATCATAGAATAGCCATGGCTCTAGGAATAGCTAGTATGAAGTGCAGTGGAGAATTAACTATAGAAAATAGTTCTAGTGTGGAAAAATCATACCCATCCTTCTGGGAAGATTTCAAGAGTTTAGGAGGTCATGTCCATGAGTGGAATATGGGGGAATAATGTAAAGGTATCCATATTTGGAGAGTCCCACGGTCATGGAGTAGGCATAGTAATAGATGGTCTTCCAGGGGGAATAAGTCTAGATATGGACTATATAAGATATGAAATGGATAGAAGGAAGCCTGGAAATAGTAAGCTGACTACCAGTAGGAAAGAGGCTGATGAAGTAAAGATTTTAAGTGGATACTTTAATGGAAAAACTACGGGAACTCCCCTATGTGCATTCATAGGAAATACTAATACAAGATCTATAGATTATAGTAAAACGAAGGATTTAATGAGACCAGGCCACGCTGATTATACAGGTTATATGAAATATAATAAGTCAAACGATTATAGGGGTGGAGGCCACTTCTCAGGAAGACTTACAGCTCCCTTAGTATTTGCAGGAAGTATAGCTAAACAAATACTGGAGAAGAATAATATACTCATAGGAAGTCATATTAGGAGTATATATACACAAGAGGATGAAACATTTGACCATGTTAATTGTAGTGAGGAACTAGTGAGAAATTTAAGACAGGAAGAATTTCCACTTATAGATAAAAGTAAAATAAATTCTATGAAAGATATAATCCTAAGGGCAAAGGAAGAAGGAAACTCTGTAGGAGGAACCGTTGAAACTATCATATTAAATGTGGAAACAGGCATTGGTTCACCATTTTTCTCTTCTATTGAAAGTAGAATTGCTGGGATGATGTTTTCCATACCTGCCATTAAGGGAATAGAATTTGGAGAAGGTTTTAATATGAGTAAAATGAAGGGGAATGAAAGTAACGATGAGTATTGTATAAAAGATGGAGAAATAAGGACTTATACTAATAATAATGGTGGAATCCTAGGAGGAATATCAAATGGTATGCCCATAGTATTTAAATGTGCCATAAAACCAACTCCATCCATTAGCATGAAACAAAGAACTATAAATATAGAGAGTAAAGAGGAAACTTCCCTTTCCATAGAAGGTAGGCATGATCCATGTATAGTTCCAAGAGCTATACCTGTAATTGAGGCTGGGGTTGCCCTTACCTTATTAGATATGATAATAGAAAAGAAGGGATTAGAATGGATAAGTTAGATTTATTGAGATGTGAAATAGATAAGGTAGATAAGGAATTGGTAAAACTTTTTGAGAGAAGAATGGAAATAGTAACTGAGATAGGTAAATTCAAAGAAGAAACAAATATGCCCATATTGAACAAAGCCAGGGAAGAAGATGTTTTAAATAAGAATGCTTCCTATCTTGAGGATGAGAATCTAGTAGGTCCCATGAAGGAATTTTTCAAAAAGGTAATGGAGATAAGTAGAGAAGTTCAAAGGGAAGGAATGTTAAATAGGGTTATAGATAAAAAAGCTAAAGTAAAAGTGGGATTTCAAGGTGAGCCTGGTTCCTTTAGTGAAGCAGCCCTTAATGAATATTTTACAGATGTGGAAAGTATGAATGTGGAAACCTTTGATGATGTATTTGTAAACCTTCGTAGTAGCCACATAGATTATGGTGTACTCCCCATAGAAAATTCTTCTACAGGGGGAATATTAGAAGTATATGATTTACTTAAGAAGTATAATGGATATATTGTAGGAGAAGTTTGTTTAAAAGTTAAGCACAATTTATTAGGGGTGAAAGGCTCATCAATAGACTTATTAGAAGAAATCTACTCCCATCCACAGGCATTAGAACAAAGTAAGGAATTTCTAAAGAAATATCCACATATAAAATTGATTCCATATAAAAATACTGCCATCAGTGCAAAATATATAATGGAGCAAAGGGATGTTAAAAAGGGTGCAGTGGCAAGTGCTAATGCAGCTAAGATATATAATTTAGAAGTATTGAAGGATAATATCCATCATAATCATGAAAACTATACAAGGTTTGTCATAATAGGAAAAAATCCTGAGATTTGTGAAAGGGCCAATAAGGTAAGTGTACTATTAAACACTAATCATGAGCCAGGGGCTTTATTTAATGTACTGAGATATTTTGCAGACAATGGCATAAGTATGTTAAAGATAGAATCTAGACCCATATTAGGTAGATCATGGGAATATTTCTTTTATATAGACTTTGAAGGGAATATACAGGATAATCACGTTAAGAAGGCCATTAAGTTAATTGAAGAGAATTCAAATTACTTTAAGTTAATAGGGAATTATATTTCGGGATCTTGATATATAGATTTATCAACACTAAGCTTTATTTATACAGTAACTTGCCTACTAAGGAAAATATATTGAAAATCTTTGGAACCCTGGAACGTCACAACATCCTATGCTACTCCAACATGACACATGAACCTATATACGAAGATTCACACTTTCGCTTGTGACAAGGACTTGGGTGAAAAAGATTTTCAATATATTTTCCTGAAATAGGCCCACATAAAGCAAGTTTTTCACACGCTAGATCTATACTTGAACTCTTTTCTCAATTACATTTCCCAAGACATCTATAATTTCAAACTTAATAGTTTTAATCTCTTCATTACCAGAGTTTTCAATAGTTATTTCAAAGTCCTCATCCTTCTTTTCTATAACTATTTCTATTTCAGAATATTTCCCTTCTTTAAATTCTTTAGTTACACCATCATCATCATATAGTGCATATGTGGCCTTATCTTCCACAAAGGCTATTACACTTATACTAGAATTATCCATACTATCCACATTTCTAGCTGAATTTCCCAATACTAGGATTTTATTTTTCCTAATAAATATGGCCACTTCTTCTAAAGGTATATCCACATAGGCATGACCCTTTTTCATCACTTCATAGTTTCTTTCATCATACTGTTTAGCCTTCCATAAGAGCATATCCTCTGGTAAATATACATATCTACCTAAACTATTTTCTTCATACAGGGGAGCCACCATTAAAGAATCTCCTAATAGAAGTTGATTTTCCACCCGCTTTGACATGACATCTTCATATTCAAAGGATAAGGGCATAAAATACATATGCCTATTTAATATGGCCTTCATATATTCAGAATAGATATATGGTATTAAACTATATCTAATTTCAATCATATTTTTTAATATATCTTTAGTTTCTTCTTCAAAGGCATAGGGTTCTTGCCTTCTCGTTCCCTTTGCTGAATGATTTCGATAAAGGGGTGTGAACATACTAAATTGATTCCATCTTATTAATAACTGAGAGTTGGCATCTTCACTAAATCCTCCCGTATCTGCTCCAGAATATAATAAGCCACACATATTTAGGGACGGCATCATCTTTAAATTTAAAAGGATATGGTCCCACCAGGAATGATTATCTCCAGTCCAAATTCCAGAATATCTATGCATTCCTATATAAGAAGATCTAGAGAACATTAAAAACCTTTTGTTTTTATCTATATGTTCAAAGGCCTCTCCTGCTGATCTTGTCATGTTGTATCCGTATAGATTATGCACATGATAGTGATTTAATCTTTTTCCATCCATATTGTGATACATGGCCTTGTAATCTTCATCATTGTTATTCACATTTCTAAAGGTATCCATAAGATCAAAGAAAGTATCCATATCCAAGTTCTTTCCCTCAGATTCCTTTGCCCTATGTATTGCTTCCTTTATTCCCCTTTCTGTGTAAAATATGGCAGGTTCATTCATATCATTCCAAAATCCCTCTATACCACAATCTACAAGAATATTGTATTTTAACCCAAACCAAAGCCTTGCTTCCTTGTTCAAGAAGTCAGGAAAATGTACTTTCCCAGGCCAAACTGCCGCTACAAAGGGATTACCACTTTCATCAGTACAGAAATAATTATTTTTTATTCCCTCTTCATAAACATCATAACCCTCTTGAATCTTTACTCCTGCATCTATTATGGGAATTAATCTAAATCCCTTATCTTTCATCTTCTTAACAAAATTACTAAAATCAGAAAAACGTTCATTACTTACAGTAAAATCCTTATATGTGTCCATATAATCTATATCTAAGTATATAGTGTCACAGGGTATGTTATTTTCAATAAACTTATTAGCAACCTCCTCTATTTCATCCTTATCTTCATAACTCCATCTACATTGTTGGTATCCAAAGGCCCATTTGGGAGGCACATAACCCATACCAATTATATTTAAAAAGCTCTTTACTATGGCTTTAGAATTTTCACCTTCAATAATATATACATATACATTATTATCATCTAAACTTACTTCTAAATATTCTTTATGAGTAAAACCTATATCAAACTTTACTTTTCCCGGGTAATCTATAAATATTCCAAACTTTTCTTTACCATCTACTATGATAAAATTGTGTGCTCCGTATAAAGACTTTTTATTAGGAGTATGATTAGGATCATCAGAACAAAAGCTCTCATAAATACCTCCCCTTTTGTTAATTCCCCTTTGATTTTGGCCAAGTCCATATACAATATCTAAGTCATCCATCTTATATGTTATTAATAAATTTTCACTGGAAAGAATATTAACATAAGGCATTTCCCTATTGCCTATGTCTTCTCCCCTTACTACTACTACTGCATCTGTGTTTATTGGTCTTCCAAATGTATATCTAATTATATTTTCATCAATTTTATATGCTTTCACCATAATCACCTTTTTCTATTTAATCGAACCCTGTGTAACCCCTTTAATAATGTGCCTTTGTGCCACAAAATAAAATAATATTATTGGTATCATTCCAATAACTAATCCTGCTAGGGCTAAATCCCATCTTTTAGAGAATTGTCCAAAGAAGTAGAACATCTTAAGGGGTATTGTATGCCACTTAGGATCATTTATAACTAATTGTGGTAATAAAAAATCGTTCCAAATCCACATAACATTTAATATGGATACGGTCACTGTAATTGGCTTTAATAAGGGAAATATAATATAGAAGAATATTTGTAATTTATTACATCCATCTATTGTTGCAGCCTCTTCTAATTCCTTAGGAATTCCCTTTATGAAACCATGGTATAAAATTATTGATAAACTAGATCCAAATCCAAGATACATAAACATAAGTCCACCTGGGTTTAATAATCCCACTTTACCCATTATGTTAATAAGGGGTAACATTACCGATTGAAAAGGTATAAGCATGGCTCCTGCAAATACTAAGAATAAGAAACTACTTAACCTAGTCTTCGTCCTAACTAACATCCAAGCTGCCATAGCAGATAAAACTATTATTATTAAACTACTACCCACTGTAATTAGTAGTGAATTAGTAAATGATTTTAAAAAATCCAGTGCTATAAAAGCCTCCACATAATTATTTGCAGTGAAAAAGTCCTTTGGTAATCCCATTACATTTGTAAATATTCCCTTTTGAGTTTTGAATGAGTTAGTCACTACTATATAAAAGGGAGATAAAAATATTAGTCCACTTAAAATAGATATCATCCATAATAAAAGTCTGTTTTTATTCTTCATTACATTTCCACCTCCCTTTTCTTACTATAATAAATTTGCGTTATGGATATGGCTGCCACTGTAATCAAAAATATTACTGCCTTGGCCTGGGCTAATCCAAAGTCATTAAATTTAAATGCCGTATTATATATATTCATGGCAAGCATTTGAGTTGAATTATATGGTCCTCCATTCGTCAATGATAGGTTTTGGTCATATAACTTAAAGGAGTTAGATAGTGTTAAAAATACTCCTATAGTAAATGCTGGTGCCACAAGGGGTATGGTTATGTGAATTAACTTTTGAAAACTTCCTGCTCCATCTATTTCTGCTGCTTCTAGTAGGGAATCTGGTATATTTTGTAGTGCTGCTATATATATGACCATCATATATCCAGCCATTTGCCAGGACATTAATATGACAAGGCCCCAAAATCCCGTCTGAGTATTTGAAAGCCATCCCCTTAAAAAATCTATTCCCAGCTTTGCTCCTAAAGCATCAAATCCCTTGGTGAATATGAACTGCCATATGAATCCTAATATAAGACCACCAATTAAATTTGGTAAGAAAAATGCACTTCTTAAAAAATTACTTACTTTAAGTCCCCTTGTCACAAGTAAGGCTAGTAAGAATCCTATTAAATTAATACTTATTACAGATACAATTGCAAATTTTCCTGTGAACAAAAACACATGTGAAAATTCTTTATCTTCTGTGAATATTTCCACATAATTTTTCAAACCTATCCATGTGGCATTATTGTTTATTCCATTCCAAGAAGTGAAGGAATAATATATTCCCATAAACATAGGAATAATTACTACTACAATAAATGCAAATAATATAGGCCCTACGAAAATACTAAACCAACCCTTTGAATTTTTCATCAGTAACCTCCCTATTAAATGAGGGGGAACTCTCCCCCTCATTTTTCATATATTATTAACTTCTTTCCTTTTCCCATCTTTCTTGAGAGTCTTTAATTAGTTCATCCCAAGTCATTTCTCCTGCTAGATACTTTTGAATATTTGCTCCTAACATATCCATTCCCCATCCTGTAGGATATCCCATGAATACCCAAGGAACAGTCTTTCCAGCTTCAGCATAAGCTTTAACTGCCTTTCCTAATGAGTCCTGTGGATCAAAGTTTTCATATCCCTTAAGGGCAGGAATGAAGTAGAACTTGTTAACTACATAATCCTTTCCCTTTTCAGAAGTGTATAACCAGTTTAAGAAATCCTTAGCTGCAGCCTTAGAAGCATCATCACTATCCTTGTTAATTGCCCAGTGCATTGGAACTCCCACTGGAATGGAATCTTCTTTAGCTCCTACAATTGGCATAGGTAGTATTCCCAAATTATCTGCTACCTTTTCATCTATACTCTTAACTCCACCATATACCCAGTTTCCCTGTTGGATTATGGCTACACGCTCAATTCCTAATCCTTGCTCTACTTGAGTTGAATAGTCAACTGCATTTAATTTTCCTCTAGTTTTTCCATTTGATGAATAATCTGCTTGTAAATCAATTAGCTTCTTTAAAGAATCTCCATACCTAAACTCCACACTCTTAGAGTTATACGCATCTAATGAACTAGGGAATTCTTGGCTAAGAGCCACATTTGATGTATGTAATCCTGTTACCCAAGTTTCCTTTGCAGCATATTCAAATACAGCTTCTAGGGCAGGATACTTATCTTTTAATTCTCCTGACTTAATCTTTCCATCTAAGGTATTAACTGCCTCTTCTAAAGAAGCATAGTCTACAATCTTAGTTCCATCAATTCCTGCTGCTTCAAAGATTCCTTTATTGTATATAAATCCATATCCTTCAATGTTAAATGGTAATGCATAAACCTTTCCCTCCATAGTTGCTCCTGATAATACTCCATCAAGGGCCTTTTCCACCCAGGGTTCATTTGATAAATCTTCTAACTTTGTAGCCCAGTCCTGTAGATCTTGTGGTCCACCAACGTTATATATATCTGGCTCATTCCCAGATTGGAATCTAGCCTTTAGGGCTGCACCATAGTCATCTCCACCACCAACAGTTTGAATGTTGATATTAACATCTGAATGTTCTGCTTCATAATCCCTTGCTGCATTTTCTAATTCCTTTGCTATTTCAACTTTAAATTGGAATACATCTACCTCTACCTTTTTTGTTTCCACAGATACTTCTTCCTTCTTTGAACAACCTGTAAAGAACATACTAGTAGCTAATACTAATATGATAGTTAAAGCTAATAACCTCTTTGACTTAAACATTTTTCTTCCCCCTTAATTTTAAACCTTGCTTTTTTTCAGCCTTCTCTGCTCCTTTTAAAGTTACCTTAGAATATTAATTCTCCTAAGTTGTCTTCTTTATATTATTAATCTATATTATTAATCCGTATAATATTCCAAAAATCATATAATTAGCCATTTGGCCCATTTAGTGATACATTAGTGTTATTAAATTTTTTATTCTACATAATTGGAGGTTTTCATGGATACTTATACTTTAAGACTCACTAAACATATGGACTTGAAGGAAAAACTAGTAGAGTTTACTAAAAAAAACAATATAAATGCCGGGCTAATACTCACCTGTGTAGGTTGTATATATAAGGGTACTATTAGGCTAGCAGATGGAATTAGTACTAAAAATTTTAATGAAAATTTAGAAATTTTATCTTTAAGTGGGACTTTATCAAAGGATGGAGTTCATCTTCATATTTCCCTTTCTGATAAGGATGGATTAGTATTTGGAGGACACTTGATGGATGGTTGTTTAATAAATACCACAGCTGAAATAGTTATTGGATCATTAGGTGGCACTATTTTTTCTAGAAAATTTGATTCATCCACAGGATACAAGGAACTATTTATTGAAAAATAAGTTTTGAATATGCCTAAACTCATATAAAATAGTCAATACTCATATAAATACTAGGAGGTGTTTATATGAGTATTAATATTTTGTTAGGTTTATTGTCTCTTTTAATGATTATTGATTATATTGTTACTTATATTGAAATCCATATATTTTATATTGCTACGGAAATGAATCCTCTAATGGACAATTTTATGAATAAACCCTTTTTAGAAGGATTTTTTCTAAGGATATTAATAGTATTATTTTTCGTTACATTATTTAAATCCATAGAAAAATATAGGGACAAAAAATACTTTAAAAAAATACTTATCATCCCCTTATCTATTCAACTAATACCTCTTAGTATGCATATTAAAATATTATTTTTATATGGATTTTCTAGACTTTAAATCTATAAATCATGACCACCCGTCGAACGGGTGGTTTGCTTTAGCCCTAGAAGGGCATGTTGCTCGCCGTGTCTTAAGACACATTGAAAGGTCTGCCAACCGCTTTCCTTCTCAGGCTACCCCTAAAGGGGTTATTTTTTCTTGCC
>NZ_JAOART010000111.1 GCF_025210435.1 Anaeromicrobium sp. | reverse complement strand
TAGGATTCGTTGTATCCGAATTTACGACTGTGGAGTATCATATCAAACCAAAGTAGATTACTATTTATAGTTTCAAAATGGGATACGTTGAAACAGTAATTAAACATGCTTTATAGAGTTTTATAAGGTTTTGGCAACGGTTAAATTCATGGAAAGAGGTATGAATGAAAGGATAAAGAAATTGAGAAAGGAAAGTATTTCCACATGCCCTTTTATATCTATTGAAAGGGCAAAACTTTATACAGAGGCCTATAAAAAATACGAAGGTACTGTCCCTACACCCATATTAAGAGCCTTATCCTTTAAATATTTCATGGAAAATAGGACTTTATGTATCCATGAAGGAGAATTAATAGTAGGAGAAAAGGGACCATCATTACAAGGTACTCCCACCTTTCCAGAGCTTTGCTGCCATACATTAGAAGATTTTCATGTTATGAACTCTAGAAAACATATTTCATTTAAAGTAGATGAACATACTAGAAAAATACAAGAAAAAGAAATAATCCCTTTTTGGGAAAAGAGATCTATTAGACATAAGATATTTGAAAACCTATTCCCTGAGTGGATAGATTCCTACAAAAGCGGTATTTTTACAGAATTTATGGAACAACGTGCTCCTGGTCACACGGTTGGGGACGGTAAAATTTATGAAAGGGGTTTTATAGATTTTAAAAGGGACATAGATGAGTCCATAAATAGATTAGATTTTATGAAGGATAGGGAAGCCTTGTGTAAAAAGCATGAGTTAGAGGCCATGAAAATCTGTTGTGATGCCATTATGATTTATGGTAAACGTTATAGTGCATATGCTAAAGAATTGGCAGCTAAAGAGACTGATAAAAAGAGAAAAGAAGAACTTTTAATCATAGCTAAAAATTGTGAAAGAGTTCCAGCCCATAAGCCAGAGACTTATTATGAAGCCATTCAAATGTACTGGTTTGTCCATGTGGGAGTAACTACAGAATTAAATATTTGGGATGCCTTTAGCCCTGGTAGATTAGATCAACATCTTAACTCATTCTATGAAAAGGATATGGAAAATGACATATTGGATAGGGATTTTGCCAAAGAATTGTTAGAATGTCTATGGGTTAAATTTAACAATCAACCAGCTCCTCCAAAGGTGGGGATAACTTTAAAGGAAAGTGGAACTTATACAGATTTTGCCAACATAAATACAGGTGGAATAACTAAGTATGGATTTGATGGAGTAAATGATGTTAGTTATTTAATATTAGATACTATGGATGAAATGAGATTATTACAACCTAGTTCTAATGTTCAAATTAGTAAAAAAACTCCCCATAAGTTCTTAAAGAGAGCTTGTGAAATATCAAGACGTGGATGGGGTCAACCTGCCTTTTACAATACGGAAGCAATTATGCAAGAACTACTAAATGCTGGAAAATCCATAGAAGATGCCCGTGAAGGTGGAACTAGTGGTTGTGTTGAAACGGGAGCCTATGGTAAGGAAGCCTATATATTAACAGGATATTTAAATATACCTAAAATTTTTGAAATCACTTTATTCAACGGTTATGATCATGTATCTAAAAAACAACTAGGGCCTATGACTGGGAAAGCTTCTTCCTTCCTGTCATTTGATGAATTATTTGAAGCATTTAAAGTTCAACTAAAACATTTTGTAGATATTAAGGTAAAGGGTAACAATATAATAGAAAACCTATATGCTGATTTTATGCCTGCACCGTTTATGTCTATTGTGATTAGTGATTGTATTTCTAAGGGAAAGGATTACAATGGAGGTGGAGCTAGATATAACACAAACTACATACAAGGAGTTGGTATAGGTACTATTACAGACTGTTTATCTGCCATTAAATATAATGTATTTGATAAAAATAAGTTTACTATGGATGAATTATTAGGAGCTATTAGAAATAATTTTGAGGGATATGATCACATTAAAAATATGGTTCTTAATAAAAGTCCAAAGTACGGAAATGATGATGATTATGCTGATTCATTGATGGAAAAAATCTTTAATGCATTTTATGAAGAAGTAACGGATAGACCTAATATGAAGGGTGGAAAATACCGAATAGATATGTTACCTACCACTTGTCATGTTTATTTTGGTTCTGTAATGATGGCGTCCCCTAACGGAAGACTTGCTCATAAACCCGTATCTGAAGGTATTTCTCCAGCTAAGGGCGCTGATAGATTAGGGCCTACTGCCGTTATAAAATCAGCCTCTAAGATGGATCACCTAAGAACTGGTGGAACTTTACTTAACCAAAAGTTCACTCCATCTGTAGTTAAGGATGACGAAGGCCTTGAAAATATGTCTGCTTTAGTGAGAAGTTATTTTAAAATGGACGGACATCATATACAATTTAATGTGGTGGATAAAAAAATACTAATTGATGCACAAAAAAATCCTGATGATTATAAGGATTTAATAGTAAGAGTAGCAGGATATTCAGATCATTTCCATAATTTAAGTAAGAACCTACAAGATGAAATCATAGAAAGAACTGAACAATCTTTCTAGGGAGGAGATAGTTATGAATAAAAGAATAGGATTCATCGGTTGTGGTAATATGGGTGGAGCCATGATTGGTGGAATAATAAAGTCTGGATTAGTCCAACCTAAAAATATTACCGTATCCGATTTAGATGAAAAGAAATTAGATCACATAAAGGATTCTTTAGGTATTAACACCACTACTGATTCTGTAGAATTGGTAAATAAGTCAGATATAATTATATTATCTGTAAAGCCTAATATATATGATATGGTAATAAATAGTATTAAAGATAATTTAACTAAGGATAAGCTAATAGTTACTATAGCTGCTGGTGTGAGCTTAAATCATATGGAAAACCTACTTGGTCCTAATTATAAAATAGTTCGCACTATGCCAAATACACCAGCCCTAGTAAGTGAAGGTATGAGTGCCCTATGCCCTAATAAGAACATATCAAAGGAAGAATTACATATGATAAGGGCCATTTTTGAAAGTTTTGGTAAGGCTGAATTAGTTAAAGAAAGTCTAATGGATTCAGTTATAGGTGTTAGTGGTTCTTCCCCTGCTTACGTATTCATGTTCATAGAAGCCATGGCAGATGCTGCCGTTTTAGGTGGCATGAGTAGGGATAATGCATATAAGTTTGCAGCACAAAGTGTTTTAGGTTCAGCTAAGATGGTCCTTCAGACGGGTATGCACCCAGGTAAATTAAAGGATATGGTATGTTCCCCTGGAGGGACTACTATAGAAGCCGTGTCAGTCCTTGAAAAAGAAGGCTTTAGGTCAAGTGTTATACAGGGTATATTAGCTTGTATAGATAAGTCTAAAAAAATGAGTGGTAATTAAAAAAGAAGGCTTAGCCTTCTTTTTTTTCTAATCTATCTAATATTAAATTATATCCATCTGCCCCATAGCTTAAACATCTATTTATTCTACTTATGGTAGCCGTACTAGTCCCCGTTATTTCTTCAATCTCATTATAAGTTTTCTTCTCCCTTAAAAGCTTAGCCACCTTAAGCCTTTGAGCTAGAGATTGAATTTCTTTTACAGTACATATATCTTCAAAAAACCTATAATATTCTTCCTTACTTTCAAGTAGCATAAATGCATCAAATAATTCATCTATAAATTGACTTTTTAATTTTGAATCATATGCCATTTTATTATCACCTCAACTAATTTTTTATGAGGGCAACTAACAAACACTATTTTGTAAATTTTCGCCCCTTTAAGCTACCTTATATCCTAGAAAAGTCCAATTGCTAGATATGTTTATATTTCTATACCCAATTGCCTTTTCCTTTATTTAATAAAATATTTTTTTAATTATAGATTTCGTACTTTATAAACCAGCTTTATGTGTGCCTATTTCAGAAAAATATATTGAAAATCTTTTCCACCCCAGTCCTTGTCACAAGCGAAAGTGTGAATCTTCGTAGATAGGTTTATAAGTCATGTTGGAGTAGCATAGGATGTTGTGACGTTCCTCAATTCCAAAAATTTTCAATATATTTTCCCTTATAGGCAAGTTAGTGTATAAAGAAATCTTAGTGTTACGAAATCTAGATTATTCCTAACTAATAATCTACCCATTATATTATATATTAAATCAATCTATAATATAAAAAATATAGATTGATAAAATGATTTCATATAAATTTTAAATAAGCTATTGTATTATAGTAAAATTTATTTTATAATATAAACAGTTGATTAACAAATAAGCACAAGTTGGTGATTGTATGACTGAAAGAGAAAGAGAGATTCTAACTCTAATAAGTAAAAATCCCCTAATCTCTCAGCAAGATCTGGCTGATAGATTAGGAATTGCCCGTTCATCTGTAGCTGTTCATATAACTAACCTAATGAAAAAGGGCTACATTAAGGGGAAAGGTTACATCATAAGAAATGAAGAATATGTAACGGTCATTGGGGGTAGCAATATGGATATTAGTGGTTTTCCCCATAATAAATTCCTATTAAATGACTCTAATCCTGGGAACATAAAGTTATCCTTAGGTGGAGTTGGCCGTAATATTGCTGAAAATCTTTCTAAATTAGAAATAGACACTAAATTAATATCTCCCATGGGAGATGACATCTATGGACTTAAAATAATGGAAGAATGTAAAAAATCAGGCATAGACATGAATCATTGTCTATTCCTTAGGGATCATCCCTCTTCCACCTATTTATCCATATTAGATGAAAATGGAGATATGTTAGGTGCCATAGCTTCTATGGATATATTAGACAAAATGTCTATAGATTTTATCCGTGAAAAACAACATATAATTAAAAATTCAAATGTATTAGTTTTAGATACTAATATTCCTGCTGACACCCTTTATTATATTGCATCTAATTTTAAGGATGTGCCCATATTCATAGATCCAGTTTCAACGGCTAAGGCTCTAAAAATAAAGGATTTTATTGGCCTATTCCATACTATTAAGCCAAATAAACTTGAAGCTGAAACTTTATCTGGAATAAAAATAAATAACAATGATGATTTAGAAAGGGTTTGTGACTATTTCTTAGAAAAGGGTGTGTCACAAATATTTATGAGTTTAGGTAATGAAGGTGTCTATTATGCTGATATGAATACTAAGGCCCTACTACCTCCACTAGATACTCATGTGATAAATGTAACTGGTGCTGGAGATGCCTTCATGGCTGGAGTAATCCATTCTTATGTAAAAGGATATGAAATAAAAAAACAAGCCCTCATAGGTAGTGCTGCTGCATCCCTGGCTTTATCCCATGAAAATACTATTAACCCAAATTTATCTATAAATAATATAACTAAAAAATTAAAGGAGCTGAACTTATAATGTATAAACAATATTTAGATATTCACCCAGAAGTTCAAAGGGCACTTGATGAAAATAAACCAGTAGTAGCTTTAGAGTCTACTATCATATCCCATGGTATGCCATACCCTCAAAATGTGGAAACTGCTAAAAAAGTGGAGGGAATAGTAAGAGACAATGGTGCTGTACCTGCTACTATTGCCATTTTAAATGGACGCCTTAAGGTAGGTTTAACTGATGAAGATTTAGAATACCTAGGTAAGGGTAATGATATTTTAAAGGCAAGTAGACGTGACTTACCCTTCATAGTAGCAAAAAAATTAAATGGTGCTACTACAGTGGCATCTACTATGATCGTTGCAGCACTGGCTGGAATTAAAGTATTTGTAACTGGTGGTATTGGTGGAGTTCATAGGGGAGCTGAGACTACCTTTGACGTATCTGCTGATTTACAGGAATTAGCAAACACTAACGTGGCTGTAATCTGTGCTGGTGCCAAGTCAATCCTTGATATTGGTTTAACTCTAGAATACTTAGAAACCCATGGAGTTCCTGTGGTAGGATTTAAAACAGAGGAGTTACCAGCCTTTTATACTAGAAAAAGTGGATTCTCTGTTGATTACAAGGCAGATAGTGAATTAGAAGTGGCTAAGGCCCTAAAGGCTAAGTGGGATCTAGGATTAAAGGGTGGAATGGTCATAGGAAACCCAATCCCTGAAGAACACCAAATGGACTATGATGCCATAACTAAAGCTATTGAAGATGCCTTAGTTGAAGCTGATGAAAAGGGTATTTCAGGTAAGGAATCTACTCCATTTTTACTTGGAAAGGTTAAGGAAATTACTAAGGGTAAGAGTTTAGAATCTAATATAGAATTAGTATTTAACAATGCTCGAGTTGGTTCTAAAATAGCCGTTGAATTATATAACTTATAAATGTAAGAAATGAGGAGTTTAGTGCTCCTCATTTTTTAACATTTTATTTAATATTTCATCCACATGGGACTTTTTACTGTCTGGTATATCTATGTTATATTTTTCATCCTTATAAGATATTGACAAATTATTACTATCTTTTTCATCCCAAGGTGCTATCTCTTCTTCCCATTTGAAAGCTTTTATGTTATTAAATTCTAAAATTTCCCTATACCGCACAATTCCACTCTCATATAAATATATTCTTCTTTCAAAGTCTAGGAGATTTATTATTGTAATGGGAAAGAATATTCCAATAGTTAAATCAAATGGCTCTCCTCCAAAGAAGTAGGAATACATACTTTTAACAAAACACAGGCCTATTATAATAGGCATAATCCATCTGAAATACTTATATACTAAAGGATTTTCAATATAATAATTAGGTTTTGGTAAGACCTTCTTCCTTTTATCTATTATTCTAATAATCACTGTACACCATACTAATCCTAGACCTATGCCCAGGGCCATACTATTATCTCTATAGAAAAAATATGTTATCCCCATTACTAAGGGGGCTACTATATTTATAATATCTTTAATTTTCTTCATCATTTACACATCACCCACATTATCTTTAATTATATTCTCCACATGTTTTCATAAAACCGCTCTCCATATTTTAACAGATAAATATCTAATTGTATACACTTCTCACGTTTAGAATATGCCTTATCTTATTGGGTAACCATATTATAAAAATCATAGAAAGTACTGTACATTATGTATAATATATTTTATTATAGTAGTATGTTCTTTTCCAAATAATGGGTTATCATAAGATTAATTACCATGTAAATAAAATACTATTTGTAAAGGAGTTTACCTAACTATGAATGATAATGATGTTTTCCTTAATGAAGAAGAAATAAAGAAAAAAACAAACCATACAGAACGAAAAGAAGGTGAGCCCACACTGGCTTTTAAAGCTGCCTCTTACTCAGCATTATTAGTAGGGATAGCTACTTACCTACTAGGATTATACAATTCAAAAACTATGGAACTAAATGAAAAGGGATATTACTTTGCAATATTACTATTTGGTCTATATTCTGCTGTATCCTTGCAAAAGGCCGTAAGGGATAGGGAGGAAGGCATATCTGTCACAAAAACTTACTATGGTATTAGTTGGTTTGCATTATTAGTTTCCATCTCTTTAATGGCAATAGGCTTATTGAATGCAGGAAGTATAATTTTAAGTGAGAAGGGTTTTTATGGCATATCCTTCACATTAAGCTTATTTGCATCTATCACTGTACAAAAAAATATAAGAGATACGCAAAGTGCAAGGGAAAAAGAATAATCATACGTAATATTACGTATGATTATTCTTTAATATTATAAGCTTATTCTTCTAGTTCTTCTATAAACCATATACGTGATTGATAGTCACCAGTAATAGGATTTTTTAAATCGCTTCCATTAAAAGAAGGAAACAATAATAGTCCAAAATTCATTAAAACACTTCCTGAAACTGGATAATCCATTCCCGTAACTGTGTATAGTTTTTCCCTATGTAACCCTTCTAATCTTAATCTAAAAAGACCTTCATTAGGTTTAGCTAAAATTTGGTACCATCCAACTATGGCTTGCTTTTTATCAGTGGATGTGACCATCCAGGCTATTTCGTTACCAGTTCCTTCAAAGGGACTAATCAATCTTCTAAAATCTCCCTGTTGTATTAATGATCTATATTTCTTTGATGAAGAAATTTGTTTCTTCACGTGCTCTCTCTCTATCTCCGATAGTTTTCTCACATCTAATTCATATCCAAAAGTACCAAAATAAGCCACATCACCACGCATTTTTAAAGTTGTATTTCTCAACATTTGATGATTTGGAATATCTGAAACATGAGTTCCTATAGAAGATAATGGGTACACCATTGATGTTCCATATTGAATCTTTATTCGTTCTACTGCATCCGTATTATCACTTGTCCAAAATTGGGGAGCATAATATAAAAGTCCAGGGTCAACTCTTCCCCCTCCACTGGCACAAGATTCAAATAGAATGTGAGGATACCTTGAAGTCAGTCTTTCATAAAGATCATATACTCCAAGAATATATCTATGGAATATTTCACCCTGTCTATCAGCCTGAAGATTCCTGCTAAAAGCCTCCGTAATATTCCTATTCATATCCCATTTAATAAAGCTAACTGAAGCATGATCTAGTATTTGTATCAATTGATTATAAATTCCATCTACAACTTCACGTCTAGAAAAATCAAGAACATATTGATTTCTTGAATGGGATTGATTTCGAAGGGGGTCACCTATTAACCACTCCGGATGCCTATTAAAAAGATCTGATTTCTTATTAATCATCTCAGGTTCAATCCACAACCCGAATTTTAATCCCATATCTTCAATCTTCTTAGCAATTCCCTTTATTCCATTAGGCAATTTTTCTCTATTTACATGCCAATCTCCCAAGCCCGCCTTATCATTATTTCGTTTTCCAAACCATCCATCATCAAGTATAAAAACCTCTATTCCTAATGATTTAGCACTTTGGGCTAACTCTAATATTACTTCTTCATCAAAATCAAAATATACAGCTTCCCAACTATTTAATACAATAGGTCTAGGAGAGTCTTGCCACCTCTTTTGAATCAAATTTTTCCTAAATAGATTATGGTAAACTCTACTAAGTTCACCCATTCCTTTATTTGAATAAGCTATTAAAGCCTCAGGAGCTTGAAAAGATTCATGCTCTTTTAACTTCCATCGAAATCCCTCTGGATGTATTCCTCCAACAATTCTAGTCTGATTATCAGCATTTACTTCACCTTGAATGAGAAAATTTCCACTGTATACAAGTGAAATTCCTAAAGCCTCTCCAACTGCTTCCGTTGTATGTTTACGTTTTAGAATAATAAATGGATTTTCATATGCACTAGATGCACCACATCTACTTCCAATCGATTGGATTCCAGGTCTTAATTCAGTTATATGTACATGGCGCTCCCGTGCCCAATTCCCAGAAAGTTGTAACCACTGCCAATCTCCATCGAACAAATCAATGCTCATGCTCATAAGTCTATCTATAAAAACTTCCTGTGTTCCCTCATTAGTTACCTTGGCATTTCTTCCTATTACGGGATAGTCTTTAAATATTGTATAAGTTAAAGTTAGTCTAATACATGCCACCCTATCATAGTGATCAATCTCAAGGGTCTTTCCATCTGCCAAATCAGACACCCAAGTAGAAGGAAGTCCTCCTAGCTTAGGTTTTCCTTCTATAATCCTATGACACTCATATTTAAAATCAATTACCCTACTTCCAGAACTCAATTGAATATCTATGGCTGGATCTCTAAAATCTGTGGTTCCATAGGATGGAAATTCCTGACGCTCTATACTAAGTGAAATTTTTCCACTTCCTTCGCTTAAATAGGGAATTAGTGCCCTATTTTGATCCCTACGAAACATATGTTGTCTTAAGGGCCCATGAATTGGATTTCCCAAATAAAAATGGCCCAAATGTCCATTTTCTAATATTCCCATAATATAACTAAAATTTTTATTCTGTAAATGGAAAATTTGAGTATCTTCATTAAATACTATTTTCAAATCCTCCCACATTTTTATCACCCTTCCTATAGGCATTAGATAAAATTTTTATAACATATATGGTTCCTGATATAATCACTGGTATAAGCCAATTGAATAAAAAAAGCAATAGTACAGCAACTAATAAGATGCCTAGGCCATATAATATTTGTAAAACTCCATGATGAGCTCTGATAAATGTATTTGAATAAAGAGTCTGTAGAGATTTAAATTCTCCTTCACACAATTCCCAAAAGAGTGCACAAGTTAAAAGAACCCACTCGATTGTGACAAAAAGAATAAAGGCCCTCTGTACTATTGCCCATTCCATGAAAAATCTATTGAAAACTGAAAAAATTAGAATTCCCCATATGGATATATTAATTGTACTAAGTAAAGTGTATAGAAAGACATTTTTAAAGTGCTTTAAATACCTACTAACTATTCCATAGGATTCACCTTTTATCCACTCTTCAATGAGCCTTGCTCCCGATACTATGGCTGGCCCAATTGTAAATATGGGGAGTGAAAATACTATAATCAAAGTATTTATTAATATTAAATCATACAGCTTTTCACCCCATGTAAACCATTTGATTTCTAACAAATTCATTACTCCACCTACTTTATGGCACTGTCAACCATACCTTGAACAAAGTATCGTTGCATGAATATATAAATAAGAACTATGGGTAAAATGGCAATCAACGCAGTAGCTGCGGCCCCATTTAAATTACTAGAGTTCTTACTAAAAAAAGACGATACGGCTAAGGTTACAGTACGCATTTCAGGCTTTTGTAGAAAATATAGAGAAAACTGATAGTCATTCCAAACCCATACTCCTGTGAGAATAACAACAGTGGCCGTCACAGGCTTAAGTAATGGTAAAATTATTCTGTAATATATTGATATCCTTCTACATCCGTCAATGGATGCTGCTTCATCTAAATCCTTTGGAATTGTGGCAATAAAGTTAGTATAAAGAAATATGGATAATGGCAATTGGAAAGTTGTAATAACTACAACGATTCCCCAGTATGTAGATATACCTCCCCATTTTGCCATATTAGAATAAAGGGGTACTAACATAGAAAGTGGGGGCACCATCATTACAGCGAGAACTAAATTTAAAACAATAACATTGAATCTACTTTTAATTCTTGCTAAAGGATATGCTGCCATGGCACCTAAAAATACGATGAGTGCTACAGAGCATATTGTAATTATAATACTATTTTTCATTGCTAAAAGAATTTTCCCCTTTCCTATGGCAATTTTAAAGTTATCCATATACAGTTCTTTTGGTATGAACCACCTAGATGAAAAATCTGTCATTGGTTTAAGTGCCATTGTAAACGTAATATAAAAAGGTACGAAGTGGATAGCCCCAATTACCAGTGCCAATATCGTTCTTAAAAAAGTAGGTTTTTTCATGATTTATAATCCACTTCCTTCTCCCTAAATATTTTTTGCATTCCCATACTAACTATCATAATAAATAAAAATAGTACAAGGCCAATTGCTGATGCATATCCAGCACTCTGATTGCCAAAATAAGTATAATTAATAAGTGTTGATAATGAGTGAGATGAGTATCCTGGCCCTCCATTTGTAAGAGCTTTTATCACGTCAAATAGCTTCAATCCCCCAATCAAATTCAAAGTTACCGATGTGGTAATGGCAGGCATAAGTAGTGGTAATGTAATATTTCTAAATTTTTGCCACTCTGTTGCGCCTTCCACATTTGCTGCTTCATAATACATGTTTGGAATTGCCTGAAGACCAGCCAAATAAATTACCATTGATACGCCCACAAATTGGAGAACATTTATTCCAACCATAAGCCATACTGCAATTTTTCCATTGGCAAGCCAATCAACAGGTTCATACCCTAAAAATATTAAAATTTCATTAATAGCCCCACCATCATATTGAACTAGAAAATACCACATATATCCCATAATTACAGCTGCAATCAATACAGGCATATAGATAAATGTTCTAGCAATGGTTCTACCTTTGAATTTTTCATTTAGGATAATCGCATAGCTAAGCCCAAGAACTTGTTGGAAAAACGTAGATCCTACACCATATATCATAGTATTAAAAAATGCTGTCCAAAAATTCTTATCCTTAATTAAATTCCTATAGTTTTCAATTCCAATATATTGAAAACTCTGTGAAAAACCATTCCAGTTAGTAAATGATATGCCAATACCTGATACAAATGGAAATGCAACGAATATTAAGAATAATATGAAGGCTGGTATATACATACAATTAACAGCAATATCTGACTCCAAAAAAGAGTTTTTCAAGCTCTCATCTTTACCTATCTTAGTAGCTTCCATCATATAATCAACTCCTCCCAAAGTCAGGAAGTATAAGGAATACTGAAAGAATCATCAAAAATTTATTTTAACCTCTTGTAGTCCTTTTCCATTTGTTTTGCAGTCTCTGAGCTTGTCATTTCATCTGTCAAAAGACCAGTACCTGTAGCACACATGGTATCCCACATGCCACTTGGCAAATACTCTCTGTCAAAATATGGAAATCCCCTTAAATTAGCATATTTTTCATAATCTCCTTTTAAGCTCTTTGTATCACTTTCAATACCTACTAAACCTGCTGGAAGTCCATTGGCTGAAGCTAATTCACTCATAATTTCTGATTTTGTTAAATAATTTAAGAATCTAAGTGCCTCTTCTTTATGTTTAGAATCCTTCCAAACTCCAATTGCAGTACGTTCACCAGATATTAAAGTAGGAGGATCCTTTGGATCATTGGATGGAACTGGCATAAACCCTAAATCTGCCTTAGGATTCAGCTTCAAAGCTTCTGAAATAACATAATTTCCGTAGAATTCAAATGCCACTTTGTCCAAAGCCAAATTTTTTGCTGAATCTAGATATCCAGAAGATACCTTATCCTTATTAAAAAATCCTTTTTTATTAAATGTAATCATAAGATCTCCAATTGGTTCCCATTTTTTCCAGTCGAAAGATCCATTTTTCAAGGTTTCTCGATAATTATCATCATCCTTTGTAATCAAGAAAGATGGAGCTGTCCAATCAAAGAAATTACCTACAGTCCAGCTATCTTTACCACCCATATGTATTGGTGTGTATCCTGCTGCTTTTACCTTATCACAAGCAAGGATAAAATCATCCCAGGTTTTAATTTCATCTACATTAACTCCAACTTTATTTAAAACAGTTCTATTGTATGCTATTCCTGATAAATCTACATCTATAGGAAGTACAAACACATCACCATTTTTATCTGTAATAACTTTCTCTATTCCTGGATTTAGTCGACTTGCCCACTCTTGTCCTGTCAAAGGCATAAGATATTCACTATAACGTCCTACCGACCAACCATGAGTAGTCCAAAGATCAGGCAAATCATTGGCTGCCATTTTCGTCTTCATCACAGATTCATAGTCAGCAGAGCCAGGTATAAGTTCAACCGTTATATCCGGATTATCTTTTTCGAATTTTTCAATAGTCTTTTCAAAAGTTTCTGTAATAAGTTCTGTTGACTGAAAGTTAATCATAAATTTTAAATTTACTGGTTCACTTGAAACTTGGCTATCCTCTCCTGACCCAACAGATTTAGAACCGCCACACCCCACAAGTAGCATGATGAGCAGTAATGAAATTAAATTCATAAGCTTTACTTTTTTCATAAAATCCTCCTTATTTGTTAGTAGATTTCTTTGATTAAATAAAACTAATATCTCAATTACTATTCTAGTAAATTTTTTCCTTTTTTTCAAGTATTTTTCTGAACATTCCATAAATTCTTAATATTTAATATTTTATTCGCCTTTTCCTTAAATCCATAATGATTAAAACATAAAATGAGGAGCTTAATACTCCTCATTTTTCAATACTTTATTTAATACTCTTTTTACTATCTCAAAGTCATATCCCCTATATACTAGGAACCTTCCTATTTTTTCATATAACTTTCTTTTATCAGTATCCTTTAAATTACTTTTTTTCCTATAAGCTAGTTCTAGGGCATTTTCAAATTCTATTTCTTCATCTAGGGTTTCATCCATTTCCTCTTCTATTATTTTGTCAGATACTCCCTTTTTATATAAGTCCCTTTTAACTCGATTTTTCCCTAATTTTTTACTATTTACTTTACTTTTTATAATATTCTTAGCTAATCTATTATCATTTATAAAATCATATTTTTTCAAGAACTCTAAAACCCTACCTATGGTTTTATCTTCAAATTCATTTTTCTTAAGCCTATCTATAATCTCTTTTTCACTTTTAGAAGAGAACTTAAGTATATGAAGGGCCTTACTTTTAGCCTTCATATAATTTTCTTCTTCCACTATCTCCTTTAATCTGTCCTCATCAATACTTTGTCCCTTCCTTATATAAAGGCTATATACTATCTCATCCTTTACACTCATGGAAAATTTTTCGTCTATGTATATATTTATTCGATCCTCACTTGAGCTAGCTTCTAATTTTGTTATGATTCCCATAATTACTCTCCATTACACTGAACTTTTTTAGTTTTCATGCAGCATCTCTTTTTTTCCCTACATTTTATTGTCTCAGATCCGCATTTTGGACATTCACTATTTTGTGATTCATAGGCTTCTTCAAAATCTTTCCCACATTCATTACAGGTATATTTACATATATTAAAGGTATAATTCCCCCCATGTATCCTTATGGCTTTACCCTGTGTTAAGGCCATGGCCACCTTGCTTCTAGCCTTATCTATTATTAGTTGAAAGGTCTGTCTAGATACATGCATCATTTCAGCACATTCCTCTTGTGATAACTTCTCAATATCCTTTAATCTCATGGCTTCTAATTCTTCAAATTTCAATACTATTTCTTCTATATCTTCCTTTTCTGCTTTATCCGGTACAAAATACCTATCCTCTGGCATAAAAGAAATCCTTCTTAATTTCCTAGGCCTCGGCATCTAAAAACCTCCTTCTTTAATGCCCTTTTTTATTTTATTGCATAATTGTCTTTGTTATTCTTTATTCAATGAAAATATAAATCTATGCTTCCTATATATTTTATTATAAGGTTAATATAAGTAAAAGGCAATTTCATAAAATTACCCCATAGGGATTTCTTGATTTTAAATTTGCCTTATAATCAATAAATCTATACATCATTATAAGAAAAAAATAAGTAAAGGAAGTTTTTAGCTATCCTTTACTTATAGATTTCTGGTGTATAAACTTGCTTTATGCGGGCCTATTTCAGGAAAATATATTGAAAATCTTTTCCACCCAAGTCCTTGTCACAAGCGAAAGCGGTGTTTGTCAATAGAGTTGTCGTATAAAATTTAATCTTTTTGTTATGGTCGATTTTTAAGAAATACACATTTTGAATATTTTACCATTTAATTTTTAAAAAAGACTCACTTATTAAAATATCTATTCTTTGAAAAATTATATTACATCATTTTTAAGCGAATCTTTAATTTCATCTGTTGGATTTAAAGCAACAGCTTTAGGAACGTCCCACTTTCTTATACCTTTATTAAATC
>NZ_JAOART010000110.1 GCF_025210435.1 Anaeromicrobium sp. | reverse complement strand
TATGCTACTCCAACATGACACATGAACCTATATACGAAGATTCACACTTTCGCTTGTGACAAGGACTTGGGTGGAAAAGATTTTCAATAGTTTCCTGAAATAGGCCCACATAAAGCAAGTTTATACACCAGAAATCTATAGTATTATTAAAGCTTTCAAAAGGAGGATTTATTAGTGTATAATTTTTCTTTTTCACTAGTTCCCAAAATTGAATTTGGTGAAAACAAAATTCATGCGTTACCTAAGTATATTTTAAATTATGGATCTAATATTATACTAGTTACGGGAGGAAATTCCCTAGACAATTCAGGAAAATATGAAATGATTTCATGCCTATTAAGGGAAAATAATATTGATTTTCATCGGGTACAAGTATTGGGAGAACCCTCTCCCTATTTCATAGATGAAATTGTGAAAAATCACAGGGAAGAAAAAATAGATTTAGTAGTAGCAATAGGTGGTGGAAGTGTTATTGATACGGGTAAGGCCATATCTGCCATGTTTCTATTAGATGAATCTACTGTGGATTTTTTAGAGTTGCCTAAAAACACTAAAAAACATCCTGGTAATAAATTACCATTCATAGCCATGCCCACCACATCAGGTACGGGTAGTGAAGCTACAAAAAATGCCGTATTAAGTCACGTGTCTTCTGATGGATTTAAAAAATCCCTTAGACATAGTAACTTCATACCTAATGTGGCTATTATAGATCCTATTTTTATGGTAAATACACCTACTAAGGTTACCATATCTAGCGGACTAGATGCCTTCACCCAATTATTAGGTGCTTACTTATCTACAAAATCAAATCCCCTATCAGACGCATTAGCATTAAGTGGTATTGAAGCCTTCTCTGAGGGTTTTAATAAAGCATTGGAGGATGAAAAAGATTTAAATGCCCGTGCTTCCTTAGCATATGCTGCCTTCCTGTCAGGAATAGTTTTAGCTAATGTGGGCCTAGGCATCGTTCATGGTATTGCTGGTCCCCTAGGAGGTTATTTTAATATCCCCCATGGTACTGCTTGCGCCACCTTATTAGGTGAGGCTATTAAATTGAACATAAACAAACTTACATATGATGAAGACACTTACTATCTAGAAAAATATGCTAAAGTAGGAAGAATTCTTTCAAATGATCCTAGCTTATGCATACAAAAAGGTTGTACCACTCTTATAAACTACATAGATCACATAATTGATACTTATAAAATACCTAGATTGAGAGAGTATGGAATTACTGAAAATTCATTAGATAAAATAATAAAAAGTAGTTCTAATAAAAATAATCCAACAGAGCTTTCTTACAAAGATATGGAAAAAATATTAAAAAATAGGCTTTAGGCATATGAAAAAAGGGAAGAGGATAGTTATTAATAACTATCCTCTTCCCTTTTTACTTTAATAAATTCTAATTTAGTTTCAGTAATTATAATTCCTACAAAGATTACTATGCACCCTATAATCATTTCTCTTGTCATTATTTCTCCTAGTATATACACACCCAAAATAGTTCCAAATACAGATTCTAATGACAATATTATGGCCGCATGGGTGGATGATGTATATTTTTGAGCCACATTTTGCACCGTGTATGCAAATACTGTTCCAACTAGGGCTAAGTATAAAGCTGCCTTTAAAGTGTTAGGCTGTAAGATATATTTACTCCCTTCTACTATTAAGGCAGATACTAAAAATAATAAGGCCGTTACACCAAATTGAACTATACTAAGGACAATAGGTTCCATATCCTTTGCAAAATACCCTATAGATACAATGTGGCCTGCAAAAAATAGAGCACAACATAAAGTAAGCATATCCCCCTTATTAAGACTATCCACCCTAAAGCTTCCATCTATAGTTAAAAATCCAATTCCTATTAGGGCCAGTATGGCTCCTATTATGGAATAGCTATCTGGTGGTTTCTTATATATTATCCAAACTAAAAAGGGAACTATTACCACATATACGGCAGTTAAAAAAGCCTGCTTTGAAGCGGTGGTATATATAAGTCCTATTGTCTGAATCAAAAGGCCTAAATAAAGGATTACTCCTATAATGGCCCCTGCCCTTATCTCTGACTTATTAGACTGTCTAAGTTTCTTGTTAAATATTCCTCCTAATATGACCGTGGCTAAAATAAATCTAAGGGCCATAAACCCTAGTGGTTTAGCATGGGATAAAGTGTCCTTTATAACTACAAATGTAGAACCCCAAACCAAAGCTACTAAAACCAATGATAAATCTGCATATAACCATTTTTTATTCATATAAAATCCCTCCATAAAATATATAGATTTCTTGATTTTAAATTTGTTTTATACAGTAACTTGCCTACAAGGGAAAATATATTGAAAATCTTTGGAACCCTGGAACGTCACAACATCCTATGCTACCTCAACATGACTCATGAACCTACCTACGAAGATTCACACTTTCGCTTGTGACAAGGACTTGGGTGGAAAAGATTTTCAATATATTTTCCTGAAGTAGGCTCACATAAAGCAAGTTTACAAATAGGAAATCTATACCCCTTTTATATTTTATATATTAATTTGAAAAATCCTTTATATATAAAAAACTAACTGGAATATTTTTCCCAGTTAGTTTTTTAGTTTTTTTATTCTTTTATTTCTCATTAATATTAATCCTAATAATAATAAAACGTATATTAAAATAGAATTTGGTTCACTCATTTCTACTATATCTCCCAGTTCAAGAGAAGATTTTGCATCTAATAATTGTTTTTGCTTTTTAAGCATTCTATTTTCTTGATCTTTATTTTCTAAAACAATATAAGATGTGGAGTGACTCATGATCTTACTTCTAATACTTTCTTTTACCATGTTAAGGGTACTATCTACATATCTTTCAGGATGAAAGATACTACTCATATGAGCACTTCTTAATAAAAGGCCCTTTTCCCATATGTTATTTACCTTCACATCCTTTAAATCCATATTGTGATTTAATAATACAATACTATCTTCCCCATTATCTGGTAAATAATATATTCTTCCATCTTTACTTTGCCATTTTAGAACTTCTTTCTTTTCTATTTCATCTACTTCAAATGGCATATTAGTAAAATCTATATCACTTAAATACCTCTTTATAAGATTATTATTTTCATCCATTTCATAATAAGTCATTTCCTCTGGCATGGTAAATTTAAAATCCCTTAGGGAATCTGAAAGTACACCATTTTCTACCCAATTACTATAAACTACTATTATTGGCCTAGAGGTATTATCTTTCACATAGTTTTCATATAGTATTCTCTTTATAGATTTTTCTAAATAAAATCCCCCCTTATTTTCCACACCATTTAACTTATTTATCTTAAATTCATCATAATTAAATATATTCTCTTCATAATTTAATCCTATTATTTCTCCTACCTTATCCTTTAGGTTATTCTTTTCTATATAGGATTCTAGGTCTTTTATGTGATCATATGTATAATTTTTATTTTTATCTGAATAATCTACTATGAAATAATATTTATTAGGTCTAACTACCTTATCTAAATAATTTTTTCCTAGAGCTGATATATAAGCATAATGTTCATTTTCAAATTTCATGTTATTATCTTTTCCTTCTAACTTAATCTTTCTGCCTTCTAACTCCATCGTTATGGGCCCTTTATGAATTATTTCTATTCCAGTTTTTCTCAGTTCCTTATCCTCAAAGGGAAAAATTTTTAACAAGACCCTATTGTCTCCCCCATAAGTTAATACTCCTGGATCTCTTCTTTTTCTTTTTTCACTTTCATATATCCAATTGGCTGCCCTTTTATCTGCCACAAGGCCATATTTTTTAATATTATTAACATATAAATAATAATTACTTATAAATGACCCTTCTGGTATATTAAAGGTAGTTCTAAATTCATTTCTCCACCTCTTGTCATTTTGTACTTCTAAATGAATCCAACTTCTATATATTTTTGATTTTTCATCATATATAGTTTCACTGCTTATATTTTCTAAATGTATTCCTTCATTTTCTTTGTAGTAATCTTCCTCCCAAACACTAATGTGATCACTACCTAAAAATATTTCCTCCATTTTTTTAGCCTTTACCTTTGATATGGATTTACTTTCTAATATATTCTTTTCATAAAAGGATGTTATATAGGGAATAGTAGTTTTACCCATATCATTTCTTTCTAATCCCTTTATGTATTTTATATTAGTTAAAGTCCTTTTTATTGCTCCTAAATTTATATCACTTCTTTTAGTATCTTCAAAGGCCCTTTCATATACATATTCCATGGCCCTATTAAAATTATGCCTATCATTTTTCACACTAACATATAAGCCCATGGGTATTATATTAATTCCCATAAGAAAAATTAATATGAGACTTAACTTTCCACCTCTTACCTTTAAGGTGACAAAATCATTCCATAGACATATGGTGTGGACTATCATCAGAAATATGGGAACCATCATTAATATGCCTAACCCCATAAATACAATACCAACAATGGAAAGGGGAATTAGTTGAACAAATATTACAAAAAAATATAAAGTAAAGGAAAATGTTATGGATTTTATTCCATACAAAATTAATTTCTTTTTTTCATCTGATACATTCACAATAGATAAATTTACGCATGTTACAATGGCTACTATATAAAAAATAGGGTGAGAAAAGTCCCCAAACAAATTATCTATAGATTCATTTAAGGAAAGTCCACCTATTGCTCCCACTAAAATAATAATACTCGTATATTTCTTCCATGAACCATCCTTATTTTTCATCTTAGCATAAACAGCTTTAAAGATATAAAAAATAATAGCTATGATTGCTCCTACAATTATGGTCAATGTTCCTCCTAGGGCAGTTTCCTTTATGGCTAGAAATTTATTCATTATTAAACTAGCTATCACATACCATCCTAAAGGAACTCCTATGAAACACAGTTTTTTATATTCTTTTCTCATAAACCTTCCCCCATTTCTCAAAGCCCTTTAAAAATATATAATAGGATCCTATCATATAGGTGAAATAAAAGGACACACCTACAAACTCATGAATCAATCTTTCATACTTCATATACCCAACAGGAATTAATCTCATAATACATATGGATCCTATTATCCTAGCACTAGTGGATAAAATAGTAGCCATATATGAATATATTAATACTAACAGTATAAAGAATAGTTTATTTATACTGCTTTTTATGTTTTTCACAAATGAAGTAATTATCATAAAAAACATTACTATAAAAAAATTAATTCCTAGGCAGGACTTTCCAATATTTATATTCATATCTTCACTTAAAAATCCTAAATTTTCATAATAGGAAAAGTTAATATTAAGGTACTTTTTCACAATCCAAACTATGGGATTTAATAAAAATAAAAAGTTATTCAGTGGGGCTTTAACACTTATGAACTTAATAGTCCCTATTAAAATCCCCAGCAATATATACCAAATATAGTTCATTCTATACCCCTTCTAAGGCATATTCAAAAAATAAATTATTCATTTCACTGGTTATTTGAATTATTTTCTTCGTTATAAAATCGCTTACATATGTTCAATATGCTCCCTCACCATGCCTTGAAAATAATCCAAATCCCTTAGAGAACTGACTAGTTTATTTCTTTCTTATTCCTAAATATTTTTCATTACTTTCTCAAGTTTATTTTTGTAGTAATTATATTCATACCAATAGGAGCCCTTATGAGTTTTATTATCTATTATTTTTAAACATTTTTTAGCACCATCTACCACAAGTATACTTTGTGATTTTAGTAATACCTCTATCTCCTCTGTAGCATCACAGGATAGACTTGCCATATACCCCATATCAATGCCATAGTCCTTATCATATCTCTCTATGTTTTTTTTAGCTATTATTTTATCCACATTCATAAAGTTTAAAGATATATATACTATTAATGTACATACTGCAACAGATTTACATAAGGGTATTTTCTTTATCCATATACTTAATAAAAGAATTACTAGTACTAAACCTAAAAGTGCCATAAAACTTTCAACAAATAACCTAAGTCTAGTATAGCCAAATCGTTCTTCATATAGGGCCATCTTATAAGCGGCAGATACTAGCATATTACATGTAAATACCACTAATACACTATAGGATAGATCCATTAGTTTATTTAATTTTTCATTATCTTTCTTAGAGAATTTCATAAATAGCATTAGAATAACAAAGTTTATTAGAGTTACAAATATTAATTCAAAAAATCCCCTTCGAGCATAGGAAGCATGGGATAGACCTCCTGGTAGTACATTCTTTACCCCACCATATAAATAGGAAAATTGAATACTAGTGAATAATCCATAAACTATTGATATGAAAAAGATTATGGTTAATAAAGTTATAGGTTCCCATAATTTAATATTAATGATTTTTTTATTTATATTTTCTTTATATTCGTATTTAAAATTAGCTATGAATCCTATTGTATATAAACTAACCAATAAAAATACAAGGGTACGTATAAAAAATATATTTCTGTTCATATTAATTACGCCTTCGTATATGTCAGAGGTATAATAGGCAAATACCATATCTGCTGATGATAATAATTTTATTATTATTATTAATAAGGGACAAGATATTAAAATCCCCTTTAATATTCCCCTATATATGGTATTATTTTTACTTTTCTTACTTATTTCTTTTGAATGCTCTATTGTCCAGTCTGTAAACTCATAGGAGTTTGTCACAGAACCAACAGTGATTTTTTTCAATATATTCTTTAGAAAATTAAAATTTAATATATTCATCTCTTCATATGAAATTATACATAGGTATGAAACTATCAATAGGGGAATTAATACCATATTAATATAATTTAATACTTCATTATTGTATATTCCAAAGGAAAGACATAAAAGAATTATACTCAACAAAAGTACCCAACTAAACTTGTTAACCCTATACTCCTCTTTTCTTATGGTCCATATGGTTAAACTCAAAAATATGCATACATACATTACTACGGAAATACCTAAAAGCCTATCTACAAAAAAGTAATTAAATATGACTCCCATGATTATTCCAATAAAAATAATTTTTAACCTTTCATCTATACTCATACTATTCCTCCTAACCCCTTCTAACATAAACTATAATTTAATCCTCCACATACTCTAGTATGTCCCCTGGTTGACAATTGAGTTCATTGCATATGGCCTCTAATGTTGTAAATCTTATGGCCTTAGCCTTGTTGTTCTTCAATATAGATAAATTGGCATTAGTTATACCTACCCTACTAGCCAGCTCAGATAGTGAAACTTTTCTCTTTGCCATCATAACATCTAAATTCACCACAATAGCCATTTTCCCCCTCCTCTATATGGTAAAATCATTTTCTTCTTTTACTTCTACAGCCTGTTCAAAGACTTTAGATAAAATTAATATGAAAGACCCAGCAAATAAAAATATGAAAAATTCCATGTCCGTATGTATTCCTTTCATATCTACTGTAATTAGATTAAAGTCCACATACTTAGGGTTTATGAAAAAATTTATTAAATAACAACCTGTAATAATAAAACACTCTATGGCTATGGAATTGAGCCTTTTTACATTTTCCCTTATGAAGGGATTTACATGTACTAGTGAATCTACTATTTTCTTTAAGTTATAAACTATAAGTATTAAGGATATGCTTCCTATCACAAATAATCCATATATGGATATTTTCCTAAAAATACTTATGTTCAAGTCATTAGAACTTATCACATTCTTAGATATATAGGTAAACATACAAACTCCAATTATTAATAAAAGGTTTAAAACAAGTTTTAATATACTTGCTAAAGATCTTTCTCCATAATATTTCATATTATCTAACCTCCCCTTTAAATTTCTCCAATTCTCATTCATATAATATCATTAAAACGGATGTTTTTCAATATATTTTTATCGAAAAACGATATGTTTTTATTATATTTCAATATATTTTTTTATACAAACAAAAAAAAGATCTTTCACCTTTTTAGTGAAAGATCCTTAAATTTATATTATTTAGATTTTCTTTTTCTTCTTCTCTTGTTACTTCCATTAGCTGGTTCTATAACTATTTTATTTCCTTTGATAGTGTTTTTACTCATAATCTTTAATACCTTTTCAGCATCCTTTTCTGGTATTTCTACAAAGGTATAGTTATCATAAATATCTATATCTCCAATTGAATTTCCTCTAATACCCGTTTCTCCTGCAATGGCTCCTACCACGTCATTAACTCTTATTCTCTTTTGCTTTCCTATGTTAATGAACATTCTAACCATTCCAGCTTTTCCACCCGTATCATTATAACCACCAGAACGTCTACCTGACCCTCTTTTATTATCTCTATCTCCAAAGTTGATAACTTCAACTTCCTTAGAGTTTTCCATTTCAAGTTCCATTTTAAGTAGGGCTGCTGCAATTTCTACAGAAGTATGATCATCATCTTCCATTAATTTATCAACTATCTCAATATACTTCTTAAGTTTGCCCTCTTCAATCTTATCCTTTAATTTCTTCACAAAGGCTTCAATCTTTATATTCTCAATATCACTAATAGTTGGAATTTGTTGTCTCTTTATTTTCTTTTTAGTATATTTCATTATATTCTTTAATAGATAGAAATCTCTTTTAGTCACAAAGGAAAATGCTTGTCCTTCTCTTCCAGCTCTTCCTGTTCTTCCTATTCTATGAACATAATATTCTTCATGACTTGGTACATCATAATTGAATACACATTCCACATCATCAATATCAAGACCACGGGCTGCCACGTCTGTTGCCACTAACATTTCTACATCTGCTTTTTTGAACTTATCTATTACATTTAATCTTAGAGATTGCTTCATATCTCCATGGATTTTATCTACTAAGTAACCTCTCATTTGAAGTAAATTAGTTACTTCATCAACCTTTTTCTTAGTGTTACAAAATACTATGGATAACTTAGGATTATTCACATCTACAAGTCTAGATAATACTTCTAATTTATCCTTTTCTTTCATTTCTAAGTACCATTGGCTAATATTTGGTGTAGTCAATTCTTTATGTGCCACTTTTACTATTTGTGGATCCTTTTGGTATTTATTTATAATTTCTAATATGGCTCTAGGCATAGTAGCTGAAAATAATAGAGTTTGTCTTTCTTCGTTTTCAACGCCTTGTATTACAGTTTCAATATCTTCTCTAAATCCCATATTTAGCATTTCATCAGCTTCATCTAATATTAATACTTTAAGATTTTTCAACTTTAAAGTTTTTCTTCTCATGTGATCTAATACTCTACCAGGAGTTCCAATTACTATATGAGCTCCCCTTTTAAGTCCCTTTATTTGTCTTTCTATAGGTTGTCCTCCAAATACAGGAACAATTCTTAAGTTCTTTTTATATTTACTAATCTTAGACATTTCTTCTGAAACTTGAACGGCAAGTTCCCTAGTAGGACATAAAATTATCCCCTGTGTTGATCTATCGTCTAAATTGATTTTATCTATTAAAGGTATGCCAAAGGCAGCTGTTTTACCTGTTCCCGTTTGAGCTTGACCTACTACATCCTTTCCTTCTAATACAAGTGGAATCGCCATTGCTTGTATAGGAGTAGCTTCTTCAAAACCCATATCTCCTATGGCTTTTTTGATTTCATCCGAGCAATTCAATTCTTGAAACTTTACTTTTTCCATATCATCATTCCTCTTTAATTTTTAGTTTTTCGTCTAGCAAACACTTTATTATATCATTAATCTTCACTTTATAGTATTTTTTCTTTTTTTATTTATAATACACTGTATTTTAAATTTCTAATAAAGTTTTTTGTTAACCCAATAGGGTTTATTATATACATAGAGTGATGAATTTTTCAAGTGTTTTTTTATAAAATTTTATTTTAAAAAAATTCCTACCTATATGTTTAGTAGAAATTTTCATATTATTTTCTTCTTTTTTTGAGCATATTTTTTAAGAAATCCTCCACAGATGTTTCCTTTATATATTTTCCTATATCTTCTATTTCCTCTAGATCCACCTCTCCTCTTTTTAGTACATCTAAAGCCCCCAATAAGGTTATTTGTACTTGTTGGCTTGTATCTAAAGTCAAAGCAAACACCTGGAGGGCTCCTGTAAGTAATCCCGCTATTATTAAAATCTCTGCAGGTGTTATGCCTGGCCTTGTTCCCGATTCTATTTCACCAGACTCTGTTGTTTCTTGTTTTTTCTTATAGCGTTTATCACCTTTAAGCCCTAGACTTCTATTAAATTCATTTATTAATTCTTCCCATTCACTAGAAGCAAACACTTAATATCCTCCTCTTTTTTAATTTTATCCTATCACTATTGGTATAGGCGTACTTCCTGCTGTTGTAGTTTCTGTGGTTCCACTTAATAGAGCTGCTACTAAGTATGTAGCTATTACTATGAGTAATATGTCATTAAATAGATCTATGTTCCCACAATTAGTTGCCATATACTATTCTTCCCTTCTAAAAATATATTCGTCCTTCCTATTAACATATTATTTCACTAGGGGTATAATGGTTACTCTAATAATATATGCTTAGAAGTATCATAAAAGAATAAGGGGAATAGTATTTAACTATCCCCACAATTTTCTTCTCCCACATTTAAACTATACCTTTTCAAATACTTATCCACGTTTATTCCCTGATTTTTAAGTATCTCATATGTTTTTTCGCTCATTTGTTTAAAAGAAAACTTTTTACCTTCCTTTTCAAAATGTTCATCCGTATTCTCAATCATTAATATGGCCTTTAATAAATTTGATAAGTTATTATTAGAAATACTTTCTTTTAACTTGTTATCATAATATTTAGACATGACCTTATCAAGTTCACTAATAGTTCTTACACCCATATTTTTCAATTCTTTAATTACCTTATTATAACTTTGCTCATTCACTTGAATTTTACCCATGTTATTATCATTTATATGTTCTTTAAATTTAATACTCATATACTCCCTTAAGGATGTGGAATTTAATTCTATATCTAAATCCCCCTTCTCAATATTATTAACAGTAGCCTTTGCATACATATCTAGATCCTTTGATATGGAGTTAAATTCCCTATCAGCCATTTCTAATAGACCTGCTAAAAGGGCGAATCTTCTTTTTATATTAGATTCCTTAGGCAACACACCTTTAAACTTATAATTCCTATCATGTTCTATTTCAGCCCAAGTATGCTGAAGTAATGTTCTTACTTGTATTTCAAATACATCATCCTTATATCTTTTAAACTCTGGAAGTTCTAACCTTCTATCTGATAACCTGGCCACATAATGGACAGACTTATATCCAAAGGTATTATTTGTAAGACCACTGGATTTATCTATCTTCTCTTCCACCTTAAATAATCCTTCTATAACATGACAAGTACTTTTAACGTCGTCTTCAATATAATTTATAATTCTAATGCCGGATAAGTCTTGCATCTGCCTTAGTGGGTCCTTATAGCCCTTTCTTACAATTTTTTCAGCGAAACTTTCCACTTCCTTTGCCCTATTGTTAATACTGTGGCAACTTATATGTTTTTCTTGTAAAACTTCATTTATGATATTTTTCACTATCTCTGATAATTTTTTATAATGTTCTCTTTTATCTGAATATTGTCCAATGTATTTCTCGACTTTTTTAGATCTTGTCTCCATCCCTGTCCTCCTAAAGTGATTTACATTTTCTTTTTACTACTCTCGTATATTATACCAAGTCTTCCAGTTAAACCCTATACCTTATTTAAAATCCCCTTGTAAATTTTTACAAGGAGATTTTCACATAATATAGATTTATTGGTTTTAAATTTGTTTTATACAATAACTTGCCTATAAAGGAAAATATATTGAAAATCTTTGGAACCCTGGAACGTCACAACATCCTATGCTACTCCAACATGACACATGAACCTATATACGAAGATTCACACTTTCGCTTGTGACAAGGTCTGGGGTGGAAAAGATTTTCAATAGTTTCCTGAAATAGGCTCACATAAAGCAAGTTTATACACCAGAAATCTACAAAACCCTATAGATTTATCATATTTTTATCCTTCCCATATTCCCTAATTTTGTTATAATCCCTGACACTAAAGCCGTCAAAATAATAATCAATACTCCATATGCCATGGCCAGACCTATTTCATACTCAAATAAGGCATTGACCATTGCCATGGAAATAGGCTTATTCCATACGGTATATAAATATACGGATGTGGTATATTCTCCCACACATCTTATGAAACCAAGTAATATGCCTGCCATTATTCCTGGCATAATAATTGGCAATGTTATTCTTCTAAAGGTGTATAAAAAAGACCCTCCAAGACTTTTAGAAGCTTCCTCATATGTATCACTTAAGTTTTGTAGAGATATACTTGTGGTTCGAAGAACAAGGGGAAGTATCTTTACAAAATAAGCTAAGGGCAATAGGATATAGGTTCCCACGAGTATACCTTTAAAAGAAAATATTGATGGCTTGTTAAAGGCATTTATCATATTTATGGCTATTGCACTAGCTGGCATGGCCCAGGGTAACATGGCCAAAACTTCCACAATAAATTTAAACTTATACTCTGTCTTTACAATAATATATGCACAGGGTATGGCAACAAATGCACCAAATAAGGAAGCTATAATTGACATACTTATACTATTCATAAAGGGAGCCATTGTCCTTGATTTTGTAAATATTTTCATATAATTATCTAATGAAAATTCTCTTGGATAAATTTCTACCATCCATGTGCCAGGTTTTACAAAAGAAAGAAAAACTATGGTTAAAAGAGGTAATATAATAAAAAATATAAATGTGATGGATATTACCATAAATATGGTTTTAATAAATTTATTTTCAATATTTATAGGTACAAATCCTTTCCCATTAACAGATGATATGAAATGTACCCTCTTCTCATAATGTCTAAATAATAATAAAAATACAATAGATATAATAGTTAACATGATTACCTGTACTGCTGCCAATTCCATATAATTATTTGCCTTTGTAAAAAGAATCTGAGTAGTAAGAACTTTATAATGATCCCCTATTAAACTAGGTGCCGTAAAAGAACCTATCCCCGTCATAAAGGTAATAATACTAGAGGCAATTAATGCGGGCCTTATGAAGGGAAGAATAATAGTAGTAAATATTTTAAACTTAGATGCCCCCAAATTTTTTGCAGCTTCTATTACAGAATAATCTATATGTTTTATGGCCACAGATACATTCATAAAAAAATATACATATTGTGTATATGCATGGACAAAGAGAATTCCTAAGAACCCAGAAAAAAAATATGTTCCTTTATTCATTTTAAATAAGATTTCCACTGTCTTTGTGATCATTCCACTTTCCCCATATAACTGTATAAAAGCTATTACAATTATTATTCCTGGCAACATTAAAGGAGTAAGTAATAGTTTATATGTGAAATTCTTTAAGGGAAAATTAAAATAGGTCACATAAAAGGCTAAGGTTGTTCCTATTATTCCACAGACAATAACAGTGGAAAAACCCAGTATAAGTGTATTTACTAATGCTTCAACATTTTCCTTTGTTAAAAAAAATTCCTTGTAAAAGGAAAGGGTAAGACCCTCTTTTCCAGTGAAGCTTACACATATTGTTTTTACTGTGGGATACAATATATATCCACCTAAAACCCACACTACCATGAAAAAGACAATAATTTTCATCATATTAAATTTTTCCCTTGTAAGGATATTGTACATAAAAGTCTCCCTCCCTTCCATCCTAGCTTTTTTCAAATTCAAGATAAATAGCTGAAGCATCATCATTTTTTTTGAATCTAGGATATGCTTTTCCGTCCCAATCCTCTTCTTCTATTCGTCTTAGTATATTATACAATTTGTCTAAACCTAACTTTTCAACATATTTTATAAGTTCATCCATACTTAAATAATTATATTTTTCCCCAAGGGCATAAAATCCATCACTTCCTATGAAAATCTTCGTATTCTTCCTCACTTTTATCTTTCCATACAATCCATTATCTGAAGCCCTTTCATCAAAACCTAGTATCCAATATCCATCTTCCCTATTTTTCAAAAGTCTATTGTCTATGATCAAATCCATAATTTCACCTTTAGCTTCAATCATGGTCTTTTTTTCTCTATTCATTAAATCTTCTATGGCTTTGAAAACTTTATTATCTAATTTACCTATTTTATGATCCATTATAATTTCATTTTTCTCTTCATTTTGGATGATTAAAGCCACATCCCCTAATGAAAAATATTCTAAATACCCATCTACCCATCTAATTATTACAATAGAACTAGAGGGAAAATCTAGTTTAGATAATTGACCCCCTGTGAAATTGAAAAATTCATCTTTGATTAGTTTAATACCCCTTTTAACAATAATTTGAAGACTTTCAGCTCTACATATATTTTTTGATATGTATTCATCCCACCAGGTAACAAACCATTTTGCATCACTTTCTTCATGCATTATATTTTTTCCATTTAGTCCAGTGGCCCCATCTAGTACCCAAGCCCCATATTCATTAATATTTGCAATATCTTCATTGACTTTAGTTCCACCTTTGCATATTATATCTTTCTTTAAAATTTTCATAATAGATGCTGTCTATTACAGCTCCCCCCTTAATTATCCTTCAAAATCTTAATTACGTTTTTATGTATAACAATGAATACATAATCCCCTACCCCTATTTGAATATCTGTATATGGATTATTTAATTCACTAACTTTAAATTTTATTCCTTCCACATTTACCACATAATCTAGCACCATACCATTGAATTGGATTTTTTCCACTTTTCCCTTAAATGTATTTGCTTCCTTCTCTTTTCTTCTCAATATTTTCATATCTTCAGGTCTAATTGAAATATAATTTCCCACAGAGTCATTTTCAATTTCCAGTATGACATTATTATTTAAAATAGCCTTTGAATTTTCTATTTTTGCCTTAAATAAATTATTTTCTCCTACAAAAGTGGCAACAAAAGGGCTCTTAGGATTTGAATAAATCTCCCTTGGTTTTCCTATTTGTATACATTTCCCCTTATTAAATACGGCTATTTTATCAGACATGGTCAAAGCTTCCCTTTGATCATGGGTTACAAATAAAGTGGTTATTCCCAGTTCCTTTTGTAGATCCCCTATTTCTATCCTCATCTTATCCCTAAGCCTTGCATCTAAATTTGATAAGGGTTCATCTAACAAAAGAACCTTAGGTTCCATTACAAGGGATCTTCCTAGGGCTACCCTTTGTTGCTCTCCTCCTGAAAGTTCATTAATTTTTCTATTCCCATAACCATCTAAACTAACAAGGTTAAGATATTTATCAACCCTATTTAATATTTCCTTTTTATTTATTTTTTTTATTTTTAAACTATAGGCAATATTTTCATAGACATTCATATGGGGAAATAATGCATAATTTTGAAATACCATACCTATCTCTCTCTTTTCCGATGATACATGGGTCATATCCTTATTTCCTATGATGACCCTTCCCTTATGGTCCTTAACAAATCCTGATATTATTCTTAAGAGGGTAGTTTTTCCGCACCCAGATGGTCCTAAGAAAGTAAAAAAACTTCCTTCTTCTATAGCAAAATCTATATTCTCTAGGGCCACTGTATCTCCAAACTTTTTTGATATATTTCTTAATTCTACCTTACTCATTCCTGCCTCCTATAAAAAAGATTTTCATACATAAAAATATAATGAGGAAAAAATTCCTCATTATATTTTTATCTTTTTATTTTGTGTCCTTATTGGCATCCTTTATTTTTGTATCCCATTTTTGCATCCACTCTGACTGTTTTTCTGATAGTACTTCCCAATCCACATCCATAATCTTATACTCTTTTTCCTTCATCCACTCTGGAGAATTTTGTATAGCCTCTGGATGGGTTGGCATACGGTTAAATTTCTTTGCAATTTTTCCTTGAATATCAGGTCTTCCAGCAAATTCTATGAATGCCTTTGCAGCATTAGGATGTTTAGCTCCCTTTACCATGGCCATACTATCTGTTATTACTGGTGAACCACTTTTCGCATCTATAATTGTAAGGGGTAAATTATTCTTAACCCTATTGTCTACAATGGCATTTAATGGTGCATAACTTATGGCTGCTTCCTTACGTCCTATGGCTTGGAATTGTAATGATCCACTACCATAATACTTCTTTGTATTGCCATCTAAATCAGCCATAACTTTCCAACCCTCATCTAGTTTATCTTCCTCACTAAATTGATATAAAAGGCTTGAAAATGTAGCTCTTGCCGATGAGGATAATGCATTTCTAAATACTAATTGATCCTTATACTGATCCTTTGTAAGATCAAACCAATCCTTTGGTGCTTCTTTTTCACTAATCACTTCATTGTTATAAAATAACATTACTGGAGTTTGGATAGTTCCAAACCAATATCCTTCTGAATCTTTGAATAATGGATTTAATTTATCTGACCATGTGGGTACATACTTTTCAAATAAATCTTCCTTTTTTAGTTCAATAAACACAGAAGATGCTGCTCCATACATTACATCGGACTGAGGATTAGCCTTTTCTGCACGTACCCTATCAGGTAGCTCCCCTTTAAAGTTTAAAAATTCCACTTTTACACCTGTTTCTTTTTCAAACTCTGTAGAAACATATTCTAATAATTTTTCTGGGTGTGTAGAATAAATTACTACTTTATCCTCTAATTTTGATTCTGCTTCACCACTATTTTGTTCTTCCTTTTGTACACTATTACTTTCAGTTGATTTGTCACTAGTACATCCTACTAAACTAACAAATAATAATAATGTTAAAATAATACTCATTATTTTCTTCAAATCTGTACATCTCCTCTCTGTTCACATCATGTCCTTGATAGTACTAGACACTTCCATAAATTTCAATATTTATAAATTTTTTCTATATGTCAAGAAGATAGTATAAGGTTTTTCTATGCAACAAAAACATTTTATTACTTATAGGCATTTATTCTTTCCTTCATATTGAAAATACTTTTGGATTATTTTGAGAAATCAGCATCTTTATGCTAAAATATAGAAAAAAGTGGGAGGGATTCATATGATTGTTAGTTCCATGAAAGGCCGTATAAGAATTTTAGACTCAAACTTAAAGGATTTAAAAAGAATAGATTTGGTGAAAGAATCATTAGAAAAATTAGATGGTATCAAAGACATACGTATAACAGATACTGTAGGAAGTTTATTGATTAATTATGATCCTATTGTCATTCCATTAGAAGGAATATTAGGATCACTAGAAGGATTAGTAAATCTTGAAATGGAATCTGTGGATAAAAAAGAATCAAATATTCTAAATAAAAAGGCCATGGGAAACTTTTTAGGAAACATGATACAAGAGACAGGACGTGGACAAGGAAGAGGTGGGGGAAATGAAAGAAATATTAGTAATACTAATTTCCTTTCTATCTTTCTAGATCAGGTAAGTGACAATCAACTTGTTAAAACAGCTTTGCTTGGTTTTGTAGGCGTAAAAGGATATAAAAAGGGAAAAGGAATGTACAAAAATAGGTAAATCACATAAAAAAACGCATTTATCAAAGGATAAATGCGTTTTTTTATCAATTGAAAATTATTATCTATAAAAACACCCTATTTTATGTAGAAATATGGTATAATTAACAAAAAAAAGTAGAAAGGAGTGTGAACTCTTGAGTAATATAGTGGCTAGTATAGTAGCAGGTCTTTTTTTAGGTAAAAAAACATTCATAAAAAGGGCAAAAAAATCAAGATTACCCAGCTTTAAGGGTGTGATAGAAATAAAACATACCCTAAATGGGAGAATTAGATTATATGTTCCAAAACTCATTGGAAATGAAGTAGAAAAAGATATGTTACTAAGTCAAATGATTCGTATGAAAAGCGTTGAACATATTGAAGTCAACACCCTAACAGGAAGCATATTACTACACTATAATCCTACGGAAATTGAGCCAATAATCCTTATTTCTGTGATTATAAAGTTAATGGGATTAGAAGAAAACTTGGATAAAAATGAAAAATCTAAAATATCAAAGGAAATCCAACAATTTGGAAATGCCTTAAATAGATCCTTTTATGAAAATACACAAGGAATTGTTGATTTAAAAACATTACTTCCCTTAATGCTTATTTTCTGGGGGGCAAAAAAAATAGTTATTGATAAAAATAATACAACGCCAGGACCCTATAATCTGTTTTGGTGGGGCTACAATCTTTTAAGGAAGGGATAGATAATGATAAACATTTTTGGTAAAGTATTTGATATGTTTTATAAAATAAAAGTTGTTCATAGTATACCTGGTAGACTTCGCGTTCATATTCCTGCTATTAAAAATATTCCTTCAGAATGGCAAATCAAGGAAGATACTTTAAATCCTATCTTTTTAGAGTTACAAGGGGTAGAATCTATTTCTTTTAGTTACATATCTGGAAATGCAGTTATTCAATATGATAAGACAGTTACTAATGATAAGGAAATATTAGAGGAAATGAATAAAATTGTAAAGATTCTTGGTAAACACAGAAAAGAAATAGAAAATATTTCTCAGGATCAATTAGATGAAGAAGTACAACACATGATAGAAATTGTTAGAAATGAATTAAGGGGGTAAAAGTTCCGTGGGTATAAATAGAAAAACCCCACTTTTAAAGTGTGAAATTATACATAGTATAAAAGGAAGAATTCGAATAGGAATTAGGGCATTACAATACTTAGAAGATTATTCAGAGGATTTAGCGAAAAATTTGAATAACATTACTGCTATTAGAGAAGCTCATGTGAATAGCCTTACGAAGAATATATTAATTTTTTACGATAGTCAAGTAGCAACGCCAGAAGATCTTTTAGAAATTGTAGAGGCTGTTTTTTCTTCTTACTCTCTTGTAGCCCATAAGAGAGAAAGGGATGAAAAAAATCAATTAACTGTAACAGAAAGACGTATACAAGAAGAATCTATTTCTACAATGGTAAAGAGATTGGTAATAACAGGTGCTACAATTGGGTATTCTGCCATTGCAAATAACAAAACAACAGTGGGAGGATCCTTTTTATCTAGATTTACAACGATACCTGCCATAGGAAGTATTGCTTTATCTACTTCCATATTTAAAAGTGGAATTAAATCACTAGTAAAGACCCATCGTCCAAATGCAGATACTTTAACTATGGCATCTATTGTTACAAGTTTAATCACAGGAAGAGACGTTTCTGCTCTTACGACCATTTTATTATCTGATATTGCTGAATTGTTAACAGCTTATACTATGAACCGTACCCGAAATGCCATAAAGGATATGCTTCATGTGGGAGAAGAATTTGTATGGTTACAAAGAACAGATGGAAGTCTTAAGAAAGTTAGCATAAAAGAAGTACAGAAAGATGATTTAGTAGTAGTACACACGGGTGAAAAAATCAGTGTGGATGGTATAGTCCAATCAGGTGAAGGAGTTATTGATCAGGCTTCTATCACAGGAGAATTTATGCCTATTTTAAAGGAAAAGGGAGAAAATGTTTTCGCTGGAACAGTGGTTAAATCTGGAAACATCACTATTAAAGCACAAAAGATTGGTGATCAAACGGCTGTATCAAAAATTGTTCATTTAGTAGAAGAAGCAAGCCATCAAAAGGCACAGATGCAAGTATATGCAGATAAATTTTCAGCACAAGCTATCCCATTAAATTTCGCCTTAGCAGGACTAGTTTATGCCTTTACAAAGAGTGTTACAAGGGCTCTAAATATGATGATCATAGATTATTCCTGTGGTGTGAGACTTTCAACAGCTACGGCTCTTTCAGCAGCCATCCACACAGCTGCTAAAAATGGGGTTTTAGTAAAGGGTGGAAACTATATAGAATCCTTGGCTGAATCAGATACTTTAATATTAGACAAGACAGGAACCATGACAGAGGGAAAACCTAAAATTATAAGTATTGTACCAGCCCATGAGGACATGACTCCAAGAAGAGTAGTTGAAATTGCATCAGCAGCAGAAGAAGTATCTACCCATCCAATGGCTGTTGCAGTCATGAATAAAATAAACAGATCTGGTTGGAATATTCCTGCCCATGGAGAAACTAAGGTTCATGTGGGCAGAGGAGTAGAAACGGATGTTGATGGAAAAATTGTATTAGTTGGAAATAAAAAATTCATGAAAGAAAATCATATAGAAATTAATTCACTTAAGAAAGAAATAAACCAACTTTCATCAAGGGGAGAAAATGTTATTTATGTAGGATACGATGGAAAATTCATAGGTATTTTTGGCATACAAGACACGTTGAGAGAAAATATGAAAAAATCTATCAACAGGCTTCGTCAATTGGGTATAGATGATGCCATCCTTCTTACAGGTGATATTGAGCATCAGGCTGAGATTATTGCAAGTAGAATGGCTATGGACCGTTTTGAATCGGAACTATTACCAGAAGATAAAGCAAAATCCGTATTGCAATTACAATCTAAAGGATCAAAGGTAATCATGGTAGGAGATGGAATCAATGATGCACCAGCTCTAGCCTATGCAGATGTAGGTGTTGCCCTTGGTGGAGGAACGACAGATATTGCAGTGGAAGCTGCAGATATTACCATTACTCGAGATGAACCATTGTTAATACCTTCCATAGTGAATTTATCCAAGGTTACTATGAAAATTGTAAAACAAAATTTTGCAACAACTATTGGAATCAATAGTTTAGGATTGATCCTAGGATCTATCGGAGTATTGCCTGTATTTTGGGGTTCTGTCCTTCATAATTTTAGTACAATTGCAGTGGTATTAAATTCCACAAGATTGCTTTATCATGACTTCGAAAGGAGGACTTAGTCTTAGATGCAAACTTTAGGTATAACTATTTTACACACTTTATCTGGTCGTTTAAGATTATCTCTTTCCTGGCCACCTAAAAATGTAGAGAAGTTTGAAAAAGATGTTATGGGACATGCAGGAATTTATTCTGTTAAATATAGTCCTATTACAAAATCTATTTTGATTCATTATAATCCAAGTGAAGTAGATGCATCTGAAATACTCATAAGAGTAGGACTAGCTGTATCAGTAGATCATGATTTAACAGCAGTAGAAATTTCTACAAAAACAGCAGAGAAAGAGTTTCATAGCTTAGACCGTTATGCAGGAATTTCATTGACTGCTGCATGGGCCATGAAGCTTACAAAACTACCCTTAGGTATACAAAACTTTCTAAAATGGAATGCAGCACTAAGCAGTATTGGATCCATTATATACCATGCATGGTCTGAAGTTAAATCCCATGGTGTTTATGATCCTGAGGTTTTATCAGTAGTTTATCTTATTAATGCCATGAAAAAAGAAAACTTTTTACCAGCCACAACGGGAACCTGGTTAACTGCCTTTGGAAGACATTTAATTGATGCTTCAGGAGAGAAGATGATTCTACAAGCCTTTAAAGTCTATGACAAAGAACAATCATCCACCTATTATGATGTTGCAATCATGCCAAAGAAAAGTATAAAGGATGGTAAAGATCTAGTTGGTAGATTGATCTATTCAATGACCAAATCTATTGGACTAGAGACAAGTCAAATTGGATGGATGAAACAAATGAAGAACGTATCAAGATCCCATGGAGATATTTTAGAGGGTATTGGAAAATTAGACAATCGCATATTCTTAAGACTTAAATATTAATAAATACATAATTGAAAGGAGGTGAAATTATGCCAATAAAAAGTGAATACATTACTGGTTTTGCAGTGGGAGTAGGTGTTTCCGCTTTAGGATACTATGCTTATAAGAAAAACCAAGAAAAAATTGATGATTTCTTAAGACAACAGGGAATTCAAGTACCTAGTCACGGTACCTCTAAAAATAGAAGTACTATGACCTTAGAAGAGTTAGTTTTAGAAAAGGAAAATATTGAGGATTTAATAGCTGAAAAGGAAATGGCTGCAAATGATAGTTTAGTTTCTGATCAGGCTAAATAAACTCATCTATTTGTTTTAGGAATTGGGAAACCAGTTCCTTTTAACACTTGTTATCATAAACAATTTTATTTATATAACAAAACCAGTTAACAGGGATTTTTCCTTTGTTAACTGGTTTATATTTGTTTAAACAACTCAATAGGTATATCAGCACCTTTTTTAATTTTACCTGATGTTATACCGTAAGCAATACCCCTTGTTAAGAACCATAAGAACAAGAAAGTTACTATCCCCTTTAAGAATGGCAATGGTATAAAACCACCTGTATCACTTCCAAATGGAGAATCTTGTGGAATTAAAGATATTCCCACTAAAGCCCAATATACAATTGTGGCGATACCAGCACTTTTAAGTCCCTTTGCTTCTTCTTCAGTGATACCTGCTAATAATGCATCCGTTCCAACGATTATAAGGTTTAGAATTTATTCTAGAAAAAATAAAATCTCCTGTTAAGGAGATTTTATAGACTATGATTAAATTTTCACCTTCCATTTAGCCGCTGTTTCTCTGCTCATAACAAATGTTTTGTAAATGCCTTTATTAGCCATGAGCTCATTATGATTACCTTGCTGAACAATACTACCCTTATCAACCACAAGAAGTTGTTCTGCCGAGCGGACAGTTTTTAATCTATGGGCAATCATAATAATTGTTTTATTGTGGGTTAAGGATTCAATTGCCGTTTGCAGTTTATCCTCGTTTTCAGGGTCCACATTGGCTGTGGCTTCATCTAAAATTACAATAGGAGAATCTTTTAAAAGGGCACGAGCAATAGATAATCTTTGCTTTTCACCTCCAGAAAGAGTATCACCACCTTCGCCAATTACAGTATCGTAGCCATCGGGAAGTTCCATAATGAAATCATGACAACAAGCCTTTTTAGCCGCTATTATTACATCCTCTCGGCTTGCATTTGGCTTACCAAATTTAATATTATTTTCAACGGTATCGGCAAATAGGTATACCTTTTGAAACACCATACTAATTTGATCCATAAGTGATTCCAAACTGTAATCCTTTATATTCTTTCCTCCAATAGTTATACTACCACTATCTATATCCCAAAATCTTGCAATCAAATTACAAAGAGTTGTTTTACCAGAACCACTTGGACCCACAATGGCTGTAGTGGTTCTTTGAGGTATTTTAATATTGATGTTACTTAGAATCTTTCTTTCTTCATAAGAGAAATCAACATTTTTAAATTCAATATCATGATTCTTAGGTTGTATGTTTGTTCCCTTTTCGTCTATTTCGGGAATAGTATCCATTTTATTTGCCTCGTCTATTGAACTACTTACTATTCTTAGTAGAGATATACTACTACCAGCAGATTGAATATGGGAAAAAACCAAAAAAGACACAATCACCATCATCAACGTATTTAATAAAGTCATCGTTCCATCCAAGTAAAAATTAACACTTAAAAGGATTATAGCAATACTAAAAATTTGTAAAACAAGCTCTTGCATCATAATATAGGGAGTGAACATCTTTTCCATATTTAAATTACTTTCGCAGTTATTTTCCAAAGCATAACGCAATGTTTTATCCCCTTTTCCTGTAAGATTAAAGGATTTTACAATGCTCATACCTTGAATATATTCGAGCACAGCTGAAACTAGAATTGCTTGGGATTTTTGTCTTTTCGGAGCAAACATGACTGATTTTTTCTCCGTGGAAGAAGAAATGGTCAGATAAATAATAGTTCCTGCTACCACAAGAATTCCGATTCTCCAATCAAAAACAAGAATCATCACAGTAAAAATTAAAGAATTGATTAGTCCACTTAGGACATTTACCAAAACCATAGGTGCAACCATTTCCACAGTTTCTAAAACGGTAGTAGAAACACCTGTAATTTCACCCAAACTATTTTCGTTAAAGTATCCCATTGGTACATGCTTTAGTTTGTCGGCAATTTGAATTCTCTTATTTGCTACCATAAAATATCCGGCATGAGTTTGCTGTAATTGAGAATAATATTTCATTGTTGCTTTTCCAAATATGCTGACTAAAATTAAACCAAAGGCAATCAAAGCTATATTAAGATTTTGACTTCCCCCTAAGATTCCAGACAAAACCAAATATATTGAGGTAATTTCTAACATAGAAAATATTGCGTAAATAAAACTTATAAAAACTGACTTATTTATGTTTCCTTTTTCTTTTCCTGCAAAGCTCCATATTTTCTTAAATGTTTTAATCATGCTATTTCCTCCTCTCTCATGCCCATATGTGCCATCCACATATTTTTATAGAGTTTGTTTTCTTCTAATAATTCATCATGAGTACCCTCTGCTTCAATAAATCCGTTTTTCACCACCACAATTTTATCTACGTTTGTAATTGTAGATAAACGATGGGCGATTAAAATAAGAGTTTTACCTTTTACAAGCTTAGCAACAGCCATTTGAATAATCCCTTCATTTTCAGGATCTATATAGGCAGTGGCTTCATCTAAGACAACGATAGGAGAATTCTTAAGCATTGCTCTTGCAATAGAAATTCTTTGCTTTTCCCCTCCTGAGAGGTGCACTCCTCCACCGCCGACTTTTGTATAATAACCACGCTCTAATTCTTTAATAAATTCATTACAACCTGCCTGTATTGCTGCTGCAATTACTTGTTCATCTGTTGCCTTGATATTACCCATACGAATATTATTCATAACAGTATCATCAAACAAAAAATTATCTTGGGAAACAAAAGCAACTTCATCATAAAGCTGTGAAAGAGGAATATTTTTTACATCAACTCCGCCAATGGTGATTTTCCCTTCTGGAACATCCCAAAATCCTGCGATTAACTTTGCAATAGTAGATTTACCACTGCCAGAAGGGCCTACCAACGCTGTTACAGAGCCAGTTGGAATAGAGAGATTTAAATTGTGTAAAATCTCTTTCTCTTCATTGTAGCTAAAAGAAACATCTGATAGCTTAATATCTCTATTTTGGAGAACAACTTTTGTTGCTCCATGATTTTGTTCCTCAGCGTTTAATAGTTCATCCACAGAGGCAACCGTTGTTCCCACCTTTGCTAAATTGTCAATAAAAGCCATAGCAGCAATCAAAGGACCCACAATGCTCATTGATAAAATAATAATCATAATAAAGCTTTCTAAATATAAACTTCCATTTGAATAAAAAATAAATCCCATAGGAAGAACTGTAATTAAAGTAGTAGGCGCAATAGAAAAAGCAAGTGCCATGCCAAATTGGCAACGCTTCATCCAGTTGTAATAATAGGAGGCATTTGCGTTTACTCTAGTTTCAAATTTTGCATAGGAGTTTTTACCCTGATTATATGCCTTGATTACTTCGATACCACTGATATACTCAACTATGGTTTCATTCATATCTTGTGTGGTTTTTACGGATTTTTCATAGTCCTTTGAATAATTTCTCATAATCATCATCATAAAAAGCATACCGATAGGAATAGATACCAAGGATAAAAATGCCATACGCCAATCTAAAACAAAAAGGTATATAATAACCAATATTGGTGCGATTAGATTAGATGTCATTTCGGGTAGAAGATGGGCAAGAGTAGTTTCCATACTCTCAACTTGATCCACAATAATTTGTTTTAACTTACCGCTAGATATTTCCATTACAGAACCTAGGGGTAGCTTGGGTAATTTTTCTAAAACCATTTGACGAATATTTTTCAAAATCCTAAATGTCCCTTTGTGGGAAAAGGCAAGTGCTAAGTTGTAAAGCAAGGTACGCAAAAAATATCCTGACATGGCTATGCCACTCCAAAAAAGATAAAAGTTAAAAGTCTTTTCATCATTTAGCAAACCTACAACAATCTTTCCAGCGCAAAAATATGGTACTATGCCAAAAATCACGCCCAAAAGCGCCAATATAATAGCACTTTTTAACTTGCCTTGTTCACCCTCTCCAAGTTCCCATAACCGAAGCAAAGGATTTTTTGTTTTCATACTATTTCCCCCTTAAGTAGTTAGTTTTCTCTAACTTTTTTTATTGTAAGGCTGAAATCCCATTAAGAATAACAGCCCAATAAACTTATTTAGGTACATTGAAAGACAGCTTCAAAACCTGCAAGATGATAATTGCTTAATACTTTAATGTATTTTTTTGCTTCTTCTTTTTCCATATTATGACGAATCACTTCAAAAAAACTTTCAAAATAAGCAGTAGTAATCATATGAACGATGTCTTTTAAAAATTTAAGATTTTCGCATATTTCACAGCCTACGGTTTCAATATATTTGTGGGTATATTCCTCCTCAATAGAAATAAAATCATCAGTAAAATTCTCAAATTTTGTACCTTGGGAGCCCTCCAGTAGTAACTTACATTCCCCCAAATGTTCATACATAAAATCAATCATATTATCTACACTATGAGAGGTATATTCGCACATTTGTTCTCTTTGATCTTTTCTACTGAAATTATGGAAATTTTCCTGTATTTCTATAAACATAGCAAGAAGTTTCGTTGCAAAAGGCTCTACTATTGCTAAAAAAAGTCCTTCTTTATCTCCGAATCGAGTATAAATAGAGCCAGTTGTAGTACCTCCCTTTGTTGCAATAGTGCGCAAAGAAGCCCTTTGAAAACCATTTTGTAAAAATTCACTTTTTGCAACTGTGATTACTTTTTCATAGACCCCTTCAATTTGTTTTGCCATTTTCTTACCTCCATTCATAACACTGTTATGAATTTACCATATTTTACCGTTTATGTCAATAAGAAAGTTACCGACCTTCAGGGCAAACCCATATTTATAAGATATTTATTTAATATAATAAATAGTGTTGGAGAATTCATTGATAAAGCTATTTTAAATTAAAAAAATCTCCCAAATAGGAGATTTTTTATTTACATCAATATTTTTTATAATAGTCCATTATAAGCTATATGTGGACTTCTTTATTAAAACTTAAGCTTAGCCAATGCATCTGCTAAAGCAGTGTTTATTGGCTCATTATTCTTTTGTTGCTTCTTTAAATAATTTCCTACATCTCTTTTGGAACCTTGTTTTTTCTTTTCATCTTTTCTCTTTTTAAATGCAGACATTCTCTCTCTATGGCCACATGGACAAACGAATATCTGTCCTTCTCCTTGACCACGTAATTCCATCTTCTTATGACAATTAGGGCATCTAGCATTAGTAACTTTACTAATTCCTTTTTTGTATCCACATTCCCTATCTTGACATACTAACATCTTACCCCTTTTATTTTTCACTTCTAAAAGATATTTTCCACACTCAGGGCATTTTGTTCTAGTCATGTTGTCATGTTTGAATTTACCTTCACCAGTTTTTATGTCCTTAATGATTTCTTTAGTATAATCTTTCATTTCACTTATAAAGTTATTTTTCTTCATTTTACCCTTAGATATGGACTCTAGCTTTTGTTCCCATTTAGCCGTTAGTGCTGCTGATTTCAAGTCTTTTGGAACTAGGACTAGAAGTTGTCTTCCCTTTGAAGTAATATGTATATCTTTTCCCTTTTTCTCTATTAAATAGGAATTAAACAACTTTTCTATAATATCTGCCCTAGTGGCTACTGTTCCTATTCCACCTGTTTTACCTAGGGTCTTTATTAGTTCCTTATTTTCTCCTGCCATAAACTTAGCTGGGTTTTCCATGGCTGAAAGTAGGCTACCCTCATTAAATCTAGGCGGTGGATTAGTAGCACCCTTAGTCTTTGATATTCTATTTATCCTTAGGGATTGCCCCTCTTTAATATTAGGTATATGTTGTTCTTTAATAGAATCTTCATCTTCATCATCATATCTATTTGAATAAATCTCTTTCCAACCGTTTTTTAGTATGGATTTTCCCTTAGCTGCAAAATTCTCTGTGCCTACTTTTGCCTCAACACTTATTTGTTCATATTCAAAAGGATCTGATAATACGGCTAAAAATCTCTTTACTACTAAATCATATATTTTTCTTTCTTTATCTGAAAACTCTCCTAAATATGGAGTTTCCTCTGTAGGTATGATGGCATGGTGATCTGTTACCTTTTTATTATCTACAAAGGATTTACTAGCCTTTAGATTCTTTCTATAAAGTTTTGATGCAAACTCTGAGTATGGTCTTATCATACAAGCCTTTATTCTATCCTTTAGGGTAGGTACCATATCATCTGTTATATATCTAGAATCTGTTCTAGGATAAGTAAGGACCTTGTAATTTTCATATAACCTTTGAGTTATGGATAAAGTTTCCTTTGCCGAATATCCAAAGATTTTGTTAGCATCCCTTTGAAGTTCTGTAAGGTCATATAATCTAGGTGCATAAGTTTTTTTATGAGCTTTTTTAATGTTTACTATTTCTAGTTTTTCACCATTTAACCCCTTAATAATCTTATCTATTCGCTCTTCATTAAAGGAACTTGTACTTCCTGATTTATTATCTTTCCAAGTAAATTTTAATTTATCTGTAGAACAAGTTATTCCAAAATAATCCTTTGGTCTAAAAGTTCTTATTTCCTCTTCTCGCTCATTTATCATGGCTAGAGTTGGCGATTGAACTCTACCACAAGAAAGTTGGGCGTTGTGTTTACATGTAAGTCCTCTAGTGGCATTTAGACCTACTATCCAATCAGCCTCTGCACGAGCTTGAGCTGATGCATAAAGATTTTCATAGTCTTTACCATTCTTTAAGTTGTTAAATCCATCCCTTATGGCCTTATCTGTTACTGATGATATCCAAAGTCTTTTTATAGGTTTATTTACCTTAGCCTTTTGAATTATCCATCTAGCCACAAGTTCTCCTTCTCTCCCAGCATCTGTGGCTATTATTATTTCTGATACATCTTTTCTATGCATTAAACTTTTTACTGTGTTAAATTGTTTAGAAGTCTTCTTTATTACTACAAGACCTAATCTATCTGGAAGCATTGGTAGGTCTTCCATGTTCCAATTTGCATACTTCTTATCATATACTTCTGGAGCTGCTAGGGTTACTAAGTGACCTAAAGCCCAAGTTACTATATATTTATTTCCCTCAAAGGACCCATTCCCTTTTTTACTACAATTTAATACCCTAGCCAATTCCCTCCCTACTGAAGGTTTTTCAGCTAATACTAAACTCTTACTCATTTAAACATTCCTTTCAAATCTGTCTTCTTTTTATCTTCTCTATTTTACCACAAAATATCCTTCATAAAAAAGGGGATTAGTTCCTTCATAGATTAGCATTAATATCCCTTCTCAGTTACTTATTGGTTACTATATTCAAAGAAAGTGCGTACTTTACGTAAATTGGGTGAATCTGTATACTAGCATTATAAAGCAGAAACAATTTAGTAGAAATGAAATTTACAGCGAAATGCTGATAACTTGTAATCATATAGAATAAAAAAATTTTGGAGGTAATATTATGAAAAAATTAGTAGTTATAACAGGAGCCAGTTCTGGATTTGGAATGGAATTAGCAAAGGAATTTGCAAAAGATGGATATCCAATGCTTTTATTAGCAAGAAGAGTAGAAAAAATGGAGGCATTAAACCTACCTAACACAATGTGCAAAAAAGTAGATGTAACAGACAAAGAATCTTTTGAATCAGCTGTTAGAGAAGCAGAAGCTCAATATGGAAAAACAGATCTAATTATAAATAACGCAGGTGTTATGTTATTAGGTGATCTATCAGTGCAAGATCCAAAAGAGTGGAAAAGAATGCTTGATGTAAATGTAATGGGTGTAATGAATGGAATGCAAATTGTAATGAATGATATGAAGGAAAGAAGATTTGGTACTATTATCAACCTATCATCTATTGCAGGAGTAAAGCCATTTGCTAACCATGCAGCATATTGTGCAAGTAAATATGGAGTAGCAGGATTAACAGAGGTAGTTAGAGGTGAGTTATCACCATACAATGTAAGAACATTATACATCTGTCCAGGTGCTGTAAGTACAGAATTGTTAGGACATACAACTGATAAAAATATTATTGAAGGATACGAACAATGGAAAGAATCAGTAGGAGCAACTAATATAACAGCAAATGATGTTGCTAAAACTATTAAGTATGCCTATGAATTGCCACAAGCAGTTTCATTAAGACAAATCGTTATTACTGATACAATGCAAGATGCTTAGAAAGAAAAAACTCTTACACTTTAATTTGTAAGAGTTTTTTCTTTTTTTTAATTTTTTTACACAATCTAATTTACTCAGTATACCAATAAATATTTAATCCTAAACAGCTAATATTTTTTCCTCTTGTTTATCTAATTCTTCCTCCACTATCCTTTTTAATCTTTCAAGTATTTGAACATTTTCTTCCAAACTCAATCCATCCACACTCATGGTAGGTTTTTTAGTACATCCATCTACTGCTCCTGCCCTCAGCATACCTTCTAGGAGTAATATTTCCGTCTTGGCATCATGTAATAACATGACATTAGAAAGTATAGAAAGAGCTGCTACTAGGCCATGACCACCCCAATTTGATACTCCTGCTACTATTAGATGATCCGTAGCAATCTTGGCACATATTTGGCTACCCTTATTTACGGAATTTATCACAAAAGGTGCCACTTTTCCCATTCCTACTTCATTTCCACCATCTCCAACGGCCAATGTTCTTATTCCAAGTTCCTTTGATTTTTCAAATAGTATATCTGTGTTTGGAACTAAATCACTAAGATTTTCTCCTCTCATGGAATAGCAACATCCATCCTTGCCTCTACCAGATCTTTCTATTCCTACTATATGAGATGGATTATATTTTATTAATAAATCACTACAAAACTCTTCTGTGTCATTATAGGGAACCACTTCTATAGGAGTTTTCATATGCTTTACCATACAACAATTATACAACATATCTTTAGAATATTTGTCCGTTATAAGTACCACTTTTTTACCAAGCTTTTCTAATGCACTAGCCAATGATATGGCTCCTATAGGGCCATCCGTTTCCCCTGTAAGGCTATCTCTGATCACAAATCCAGTCACAATGAAAACTGTGGAACTTCTTAAAAGGTCTTTTACCCCTCTTTCAAATTCTCCTAATAATTTAATTTTATCCATGCCTCTTTTATCTAAATTTTTTCTCATTACATTTTCTATTTCTAAAAAATATTTTTTATCCATATGATTTCAGCCCCCTATATTTAAATACTATATTCTAAATTATAAAACTGCTAATTCATGATTTTTCATATCTGTTATGAACATATGTCCTGGTGCATGGGTTATGATTATTTCAGGTTTTACTTTCATTGCCACAGCTTGAGGAGTAACTCCACATGGCCAAAACACTGGAATTTCACCATCTTTTATTTCCACAGGATCACCAAAATCAGGTTTATTAATATCATTTATCCCTATTATTTTTGAATCTCCCATATGTATAGGTGCTCCATGTACCCCTGGATATCTAGAAGTTATCTGTACTACTTTAGATACTTTATCCAATGGTATAGGCCTCATACTCACTACTGTTGGCCCTGAAAATATGCCTGCTGGCTTACACTCAATATTTGTTATATACATGGGCACATTACTTTTATTTGTTATATGTCTAACTTCTATACCTTCATCCAAAAGGGCTGACTCAAAGGTAAAACTACACCCTAATATGAATGAAACAAAATCATCCCTCCAAATAGATTTTAAATCTCCATACTCTCCTTCAAGTTTCCCATTCTTATATACTCTATATTTAGGAATATCTGTACTTATATCTGACCCGGTGGCAATAGTTTTTAATTCCCTATGTCCCTCATCTGTAACTTCTAGTATGGGACATGCTTTAGGATTCCTTTGAGCAAATAATAAAAAATCATAGGCAAGGTTTTTAGGTAGAATTACTAAATTCCCTTGTACATATCCTCTGCACATACCAGCGGTTGGGCCTTGTATTTCACCCCTTCGTATCATCTTTCTCACTTCAAAGGGTTTAGAAAAAGATAGATCTATCATTACTTTATTCTCCTTTCAGTACAATCCAAATATTTTCTAGTTACTCAAATATATCTTAAAAAAATGCAGAAAGACCCAGTTAAACTATGCGTTAACTGGGTCTTATCTATAATTATATATAGAGGATAGTCCATATACTAATAAACAAAACTTAATATTCAATTTTTATCCATATATATTTATTATACTTATATAATACTCTATTTTGTTAAATATTTCAATTATTTTTAATCATCATATATTTATTTCTAGCATCCTTCACAGATGCAATTACTGCCTTCTGAGCCATTCCATAAAATCTTTCTCGTATCTCTTGTATAATTTCATCAATATCATCCACAAGATTATAATTTATGAGAATAGATCTTATAAAATCATTAGTAACGTCCCTTACCATATTACATGTTGTATCAATTATCTTACCACTATCCCTTTCTACTATAATTCCCGTGAAAAAAATTTCATACATGGCTGAAATGGGATCATTTTTACTTATCTTTGCAGTTCCTAAAATATAGATTGTATTTTTATCATAAATCAAATCTATGCCTCCCCCCTATTATAGATTTATCAACACTAAGCTTTATTTATACAGTAACTTGCCTACGAAGGAAAATATATTGAAAATTTTTGGAATTGTGGAACGTCACAATATCCTATGCTACTCCCACATGAATCATGAACCTATCTACGAAGATTCACACTTTCGATTGTGACAGGGACTTCAATGGAAAAAATTTTCAATATATTTTCCTGAAGTAGGCTCACATAACTCAAGTTTGAAAATGATAAATCTATATAGTTAATCTAATTATTTTACTACATTTTTTAATTCATGACCACAGGCTCCTGCTTTATATGATTTAACAAATAAATAAAATATGTCTTTTACCCTTTTGGCATTTACACTTTCATCATTCATTTTAAGAAGTTCTATACAAGCTTCTATGGTACATAATGACTCTATACCACGTCTTAAATCATATTCCGTTTTTAAATCCCCTTCTAAGGGTAATATGGGAATTTCATCTAGATAATGGCTTTTTCTTAATATTCTCCTGGCCTCTTTCCAAGTTCCATCTATCAATATGAAAAGAGGAATATTCTTTGATTTATTAAATAATCTTTTTCTTTTCTCAAGTTCTTCGTTATATGCTGGAAATACTATATATGGGTCGTATCTAGGATTTCTTATCATTTCTATAAGTTCCTTTGGTTCACCAGTTCTCTCCCATATTAATATTTTAGTTTTTTCTTCATTTAAAAGTTTTAATAACCTAGCCGTGTTAGATGGCTTTTTTACTTCCCTTAAGGTAGAAAGTATTACAAACTCTGCCTCTGTATTTATTTTTTCATATTTATCACAAATACATGTTACTATTGGTAATCCACAATTGTTGCAACTTTTGTATTTACTAGTTATTTCTTTTACTTTGAATTTTTCTTCCATAATTCCTCCAATAATCTTATATATCCTCTTTCACTCTACTTTTTATCCAATCCCTTAATCCTACAGCAAATAAAGAACCTATTACAATAATAATACCTATAACCTTTTTAATATTCATAATTTCATTTAAAAATAAATAACTAGCTATTGCTGTAACAGCAGGAATAAGATTCATGTATAAAGAAGAAATTTCCACACCGATTTTTTCCATTCCATAGATGTAAAAAAAATACCCCAAGGCTGAACATATAATACCTACAAACAAGAGATTTCCTATTAAAGGAACTAAAATATCTCTTTGCTCAAATACTTTTATTGCTTTTTCACAATCAAATAGGGCCACTACTAAAAGAAGTGCCGTTGCAGATAGAGTTTGTTTGTAAAGTAAATAAATGCTATCATATTTTCTTTGTAATTCGTAGGTTTTTATAGTATAAGCAATCCAACTAAATATAGCCAATAGCATAAAAATGCACCCTATTAGCTTTGAAAAATCAAATTTTTTCTCTAAACCTATATCTAATACTAATAAAACTCCTAGTACTGCTATTATGAAGTTTACTATTACAAAGGGGTCAAATTTTTTCTTGTATATAATAATATTGGCTATTAAAGTGAAAATAGGAATCATAGCACATATTAATGCACCTAGAGAAGCACTTATGTACACTAGGGCTAGTCCATACAAAGAATAGAAGATAGCTACCCCTAAGAAACCTGTAACTATTACTGATATCTTATCATCCCTATGAATTTTTTTGTACCCTTCACTTTTAAATGATTTTATTTTAACAATGAACCCCAGAAAAACAGAAGCAATGGCAAATCTTAAGAAAATTAATGTAAAGGGGGGTATATGCTTTATTAAGAACTTCATACTGACAAAGTTTATTCCAAAGATAAATACTCCTAATCCAACAACTAAATTTCCTATTTTCTTTTCACTCATCTTATCACTTCCCTCTAAAAAAATTCACAATCATTATAAATCCCTGTCTTATATGATATTTTTTAGCCATAACACCTACTCATATTTCAAAAGATAAATATAAGTTTATAGTTTCTACAAAATTTCTCCTTTTCCTCTTTTAATATACTTGTGCCATAGATTTTGCCGTAATTTTTCCATATTTTGTACTAACCATATGTTCTAATGATTTTAAACCTTACATAATCCATGGTTACATAGATTTATCAAGATTAAATTATGTATGTAGCCTCCTTTTAAAAGGTATGATACAATATTTAAGACTTTATTCAATTAAAAAAACTTAGAAAGTAGGAATTTCACATGAGATTATTAAAGAAAATGATACACAAAGATATAAAAGAAATAACAGGCAATATATATGAAAGAAAGGCAGCACGTGGAATAATATTAAAGGGTGAAGATATTTTACTTTTATATACAAAGAGATACAATGATTATAGCTTCCCAGGTGGTGGAGTAGATTTAGAAGAAAATCTGTTTGAAGGTTTAACTAGAGAATTAGAGGAAGAAACAGGGGCTAAAAATATTAAAATAATTAAAGAATACGGATTACTAGATGAGTATAGAAGTTGTTACTACGAAGGTTATGATCTAATGCACATGACTTCTTATTTTTATGTATGTGACATAGATGATGAATTAGGTGAAACTCACCTAGAAGATTATGAGATTTCTAATGGTATGGATGCTAGATGGGTAAATATTCATGATGCCATAGCTCACAACAAAAAAGTCATTGAATCAAAAGAAGATAGTATGGGCCTTTCCATTGAGCGTGAAACCTTTGTATTAGAATTAGTAGCTGAAGAATTAATTCATAAAAAATAGGGTGGTTTATTTTAAACCACCCTATTTTTTATATGCCTAAGGCCCATTAAAAACATCTTATCCTCCAAGGGTTACATCCTGTGTATTATACCAATTGATAGCATCATAAAAATGATTTTCCTTAAAATCTGGCCAATATTCATCTACCACATAAAAGTCTGCATAAATGGACTGGACAGGTAAAAATCCACTAAGGCGTCTTCTTCCTCCCCATCTTATTATTAAATCTAATCTAGATATATCATTAGAATAAATATGATCTATAATTTTTTTATTAGTATTGTCACCATTTTTCAAATAATTCAAATCCCATTTCCAACCATAATTAACTAAGAAATTAACTTTAGTTCCTCCATTCCCAAAGTTCTGCCTTGTAGTATAGGGCATTAATTCTTCTGGAAACATGGGTGACTCTGTATTTCCCACCACTAGTAATGATGCATTTTCCTTTGATAACTTCTTCACTGCATTTACACAAGCACCTGTAAAGGCAAGTCTTTGTTCTTTAGGTCTCTTAGTATTATCCGTAGTAAATCCATAGTAGGTTATCTCCTTTACCCCTATCTTTTCACAAAGCTTAAATAATTCTACTCCCACATCTAAACCTTCATCATATCCCTTTTCCTTTGTCATCCCTTTAGATGTGGCCCATCTTCTATTGCCATCTGGTATTACCCCTATATGATCTGGTATTCTCATCTATATCACCCCCTATTTCTTCTTTCATTTTTATATTATTGACATAGATTTAAGAGGTAATACTATATAATTATATTATTTTATCATATCTTACTAATATTTGTGTTCCTTCTGTTTTTTTTCAACATATGGTGAAAATTTCTTTTATTCATGGTTTTAAAGATAAAAAAATAAAGGTATGATACAGCCTAGAACGTATCATACCTTTCCCTAACTTTAAAGATGTTTAGCCAAATCCTTTAAAGAAATAATTAAGCTATTTAATTCTTGTACAGCATCAAATACTTCTTTTATATCAATAACATGCTCTGAAGAAATTGACTTGCTTTTTTCTACTAAATCCTTTGTCAATTGATTTGCTTTTTTTATATCTTCCAGTACAACTTTCACATCATTAACAGCCTCAGCACTTGAGGATCCAAGTTTCTTAACTTCATTTGCTACAACACTAAAGCCTCTACCAAAATCACCTGCTCTAGCAGCCTCAATTTGTGCATTTAGTGCTAATAAATTAGTTTGATTAGAAACCATTTTTATAAAATTTAGAACCTCATCTGTTTTTTTATAATTATTAAAAGAGTCTTGTACTGTTTTTACCATATTAGTACCAATAGATTCCTGACTCCTAGACCCTTCCAATATTCTATTTATATGACTTGATATATTTTCTATAGACTCCAAAAGTCCTTCACTAATATTAGATACCTGTTCTTCTATCTCAAGTTCATATCCTAATGCCATCCCTCCCACTATTGTTCTACCATTATCCCTTATGGGAATATAAATGGCTTTAAATGGAATTCCATATAATTCTCTATCTACCCTAATTTCCATAGATTTACCCGTTTTCATTACTTCTAACATTGGATCACCTTTAGGAAGTATTGAATTAGGCTGTATTTTTAAATCTATAACTTCATTTGGAAAATATCTTATGGTTTTCTCTAAATCAGTAATCCCTATCATAAAACCATTTTTTCTTCCTTTACCAAAGTAAGGGGCAACATCAATAATTTTTTCAATAACAGGATGTATATTATCCACTCCTCATCCCTCCAATTCTGAAAATATATTTATAGGATTATTTTCTACTATTTATCAAATAATCTAGGAATAGATTCTTCATATGGTGGGTATGCTATTCCCTTCTCAGTAATTATAGCACTTATATATTCTGCATCCGTTACATCAAATGCTGGATTGTAAGTTTTAATTCCTTCTGGTGCCATTGGTTTTTCATACCATGTCTTATATATTTCTTCACCAGGTCTAAGTTCAATATGTATATCATCACCAGTCTTTGTCTTCAAATCTATAGTTGATAAGGGTGCATGAACATAAAATGGAATGCCGTATTTTTTAGCAAGTATGGCAACACCAGATGTTCCAATTTTATTAGCTGTGTCCCCATTATAAGCTACACGGTCGCAACCAACAACAACTGCATCTATCCATCCATTTTTCATAACAATTGATGCCATATTATCACATATAACAGTAACATCTATGCCAGCCTCATTTAATTCCCATGCTGTTAATCTAGCTCCTTGAAGTAAGGGTCTAGTTTCATCTGCAAATACTTTAAAATCATATCCCTTTTCAGCTCCAAGATACAATGGTGCTAGGGCTGTACCATATTTAGCAGTGGCTATAGTTCCCGCATTGCAATGAGTTAATATACCCATCCCTGGCTTTAACAGGGATAATGCGTATTCTCCAATAGTTTTGCAAACTTCCTTATCTTCTTCTCTTATGGAGTGTGCCTCTAATCTAAGAGAATCTTTGATTTCATCAATAGTTTTATCCTTATTATTTTTTAAACATTCTTCCATACGATCTAAAGCCCAAAACAAATTAACAGCTGTAGGTCTAGAAGAGGCTAAACGTTCCTTTACTTTCATAAATTCATTGTAAAAATCTTCATAACTTGTAGATTTACTATGCTTTATACCTATATAAGCTCCATAAGCTCCAGCAATACCTATAGCAGGTGCCCCTCTTACCTTCAGCTTATATATAGCTTCCCATACGTCCTCAACAGTTTCAAGCTCTAAATAGCTTGTACGATTTGGTAAAGCAGTTTGGTCAAGAATAACAAGCTGACTCTTTTCTTCCTCTAGCTTAACTGATTGAAAGTTTAGTACATTATCTGACATACTCTCTACCTCCTTTAAATTTCTTCTTTGGCTTCCTTCATAATATTTAGGAAATCTCTACCCGTTTTTAGTTCTTCTCTTCTCATAATGAAGTTTTTACCTGAAATCATACAAAGTCTTTCCGCCCTTACACGCTTTTGTTCATCCTCAATTATAGTAATGTCTTTAACATGGGCAATTCCTACTATTCGTCTTATTCCTTCTAGTCCTGCAACTGCCGCAGTATCCCGTAGTACAGTATCTAGATAGTATTCTTTAAAACCTTTGTATTTTGCAGTATACTCAATAGCCTTCTCATCCCAAAGCTTTAAGAACTTCTCTTTAAATAAATCAATTACATCAACTATAGTCTCTTCTAGCCATTTTTTCTGCTTTTCATTGTCTAAAACATGAGCATTTGCTAATGCAAACATTAGGTTAGCAATAACATTTCCAACATCATATCCCATTGGTCCATAAAAGGCAAACTCAGGATCAATTATTTTTGTAGAGTCTTCCTTAATAAAAATAGAACCCGTATGTAGATCTCCATGTATTAAAGATTGGGCATTGTTCATAAACTCAAACTTTAACTTGGCAGTTTCAAGCTTTAAAGCCTCATCTGAATAAAGGTTATCCTTTACCCACTGCACATTAGGTCCAAATACCTGATTTCTGTTATTTACATCGGTAAAGGGTTCTGTATATACAAGATCTTCAGATATTTCACAAAGCTCAGGATTAATAAAGTTTTTTACTTGATCTTTTTTAGCCTTGTGGTCCATACAAACATCTGTAGTTAAAAGTAGTGTATTTACCATAAATGTTGATATATCATGGGCAAATTGCTTAAATTGCTTATGATTAATCATTTCTGTTCTCATTATCACATGGTCAGATAAATCTTCCATTGCAGTACAGTTCATAATAGGATCGTAGTTATATACCTCTGGAACTAGACCTGGAGCTAGTTTGCTCTGGGACTTTAGTATTTCATATTCGATCCTATTACGATCAGGAGATAACTTAAATTCATCTGATATTCTTGCAACAGGTCCAGATTGTTTTATTATAATTGATTTTTCACTATTCACTGAATAAATCTTGAAGATATAGTTTAGGTTACCATCTCCTATTTCTTTACAGATCAATTCTTCATTATCTTGAAAAAATACTAACCTTTCCTTAGCATATTCTATAGCATCAGCTTCACTCATAGTAAAATATTTATTAAATTTCATTTTACCCCTCCCAACTTGAGTATGTTCAAAAGATATATGATTACTTATGTTCATTTTTATAATATGTTAGACCTAATGCTAGGACTAATACAGCTCCTTTAATAATATCCATAGAATAGTATGGAACTGATAACATGACTAAACCATTAGAAAGGGATACCATCAATAGGGCTCCAAAGAAAGTACCTATAGCATTTGGTTTGCCTGCACCCGCCACAGAAAATCCTATATATGCAGCTGCAACAGATTCCATCAAATAGCCTGAACCAGCGGAAGGATTTGACTGACCAATACGAGCAGCTAGAAGAATACCTCCTACACCTGCTAACATGGCTGATAATATGTAAGCAACTCTTTTATACTTGGCAACCTTGACACCAGAAAGTCTAGCAGCCTCTTCATTTCCTCCAATTACATACATATATCTACCATGCTTAGTGTATTTTAGGAATATATGAACTGTAACTATAATTAATGCCATTATAATTATAATTGTAGGAACCTTTCCTAGTTCTCTAAACAATGGTGATATTAGCCCAACTGAAGTCTCTCCATTTGCCATTATCATATTTTGGGAAATAATTTTTCCACGTGAGAATGTAGTTGATACACCATTAAATATAAACATTGCGGCTAAAGTTGCAAGCATATCAGGAATCTTAACCTTTATAATGAAAATGGAGTTAATAAAACCTATTATGGCTGCAACTACTAATGATACAAAAATAGAAACAAATATATTCTGATCATGCCAAACGAACATGGCAACTGACACAGCCATGGTCATTGAAGCCACTGATCCAACAGATAAGTCAAAACCGCCAACAACTAGTGAAATCATAACCCCCGTTGCAATAACAGTTGTAATTGACATGGCCCTTAATATATTAATCATATTAGTGTACTTTAAAAATCTACCTTGTGTAGCAACTGAGAAAAATACAAATATTACAACTATAGTTATAAGTGTTCCATACCTATATATAAAATCAAAAAGATCAAACTTTTTATTCTGTTTTAAACTTGCATTCTCATTCATTATAAATTCCCCCCGGCCGAATGGAATAATATTTCATCCTCTAAAGTGTCTTTTGTGATTAATTCTTTTACAATTTGTCCATCATACATTACATAGATTTTATCAGAAATTCCTAATATCTCTTGAGTTTCACAAGTAGCATAAATTACTGATTTTCCCTTAGATACAAGATTTCCAATAAGATGAAAGATATCCGTCTTAGCTCCCACATCAACTCCCTTTGTAGGTTCATCAAATATGTACACATCTGCATCTGCAATTAACCATTTGCCAACTGCTACCTTTTGCTGATTACCACCAGAAAGATAAGTAACCTTTTGACTTTCATTAGGTGTCTTTATTCCAAGGTCTTTTATTATTTCCCATGATCTATCGTATTCTTTCTTAAATTGAATAAAGCTATTCTTTGAAAAGCTTTCAAGACTTCCTAGGGTTAGGTTAGTCATAACTGATTCCTCTACAAGGATTCCTTCCTTCCTACGTTCCTCAGGCACTAAGGCTATTCCCTCTTCAACAGCATGGTTAGGGTCCTTTAAAGATAAGTTTTTACCATTAAGAATAATTTCACCACTGGTAATGGGCTCTGCACCAAAGAGAGCCTTACATAATTCGGTCTTTCCAGCACCAACTAGGCCAGCTATACCAACTATCTCACCTTTCCTAACATCTAAGTTTATTCCTTTGAGCATTTTATTGTCCTTAAGATTTTTCACCTGTAAGGCAATCTCACCAATTTCAACTTCATACTTAGGATAACTCTCATCAAGACTTCTCCCCAACATGTGCTCAACTACTTCCTTTTCATCCGTATCCTTGATTCTCATTTTAGTGATAAATTTACCATCTCTCATGATTGTTATATTATCACAGATAGTAAATATTTCAGGTAATCTATGAGATATAAAAATTATTCCAACACCCTTTTCTTTTAACTCTTCAACAACTCTAAAGAGTTCATCCGTCTCAGATTTAGATAATGGTGCAGTAGGTTCGTCAAGTATTAATAAAGAGCATTTTTGAGCAATAGCTCTAGCAATTAAAACCATCTGTTTCTCAGCCAAAGTCAATTCTGCTGCCTTCTTTTTAATAGGAATGTCCACGTTAAGGTAGCCTAATACTTCCTGTGCCTTTTTATTAATACTCTTCCAGTTAATAAATTGTCTTCCATCCATACCATTAACCATTTCATCCACTAAAATATTCTCAGCTACAGTAAGATATGGTATTAAAGCCACGTCAACTTCTTGATATACTATTTGAATTCCAAGATCTTTAGCTTCCTTAGCTGATCTTATATTCACATGATTTCCATCAATGATTATGTTACCTGTCCAATGTGAATAGGCCCCCGATAGAATTTTCATAAGTGTAGACTTTCCAGCACCGTTAGCTCCAATAAGGGCGTGTACTACTCCACCTTTTGTAATAAAGTTGGCTCCCTTTAGAGCTTTAACTCCTGGAAACTCAATAGAAATATCCTGCATTTCTACCTTAAAGGCTTTCATTTAATCACCTCAAATTATTAATTTAAATGTTCTATATAAAGGTCATCTACTAGTAATCCAGATCAACCCATCCATAATATCTTTATCTATAATAAGGTTAAAATTTAGTTTAGGCTCATTAAAAAAATAAAGTAGTCACATTACCCAGTAATTTTGTTTAGTTTATTGATTAGGTAAACCCGGCCATATGTAAGGGTTTGCGTCATTGATAAAATGGACAAAAGGACAAGTAAGCTGTCTCATTTATTTTTTAGTGTGCCTTAATACTTTCTTTTACAATTTTTGAGGAAGAAAGTATTATCTTTCCTCCTCAAAAGTAGTATTTACTTATTAGATCTTAACTTCTTCATCCATTCTTCATTGAATAATTCAGATTTCCCCCAAGTATCATATACATCTGCTAATGTTTGAACAGTTACTTGTCCACCAGCTTTCATTAAATCATCTTGCTTTATAGTTGTTGCTGGTATCTCAAATGCATCTGGTGTTTCTTCTCCAGCTATTTTCTTAGCCAGTAGTCTAACATTTAAAGTACCTACAAGCTTAGCATCTGCTGCTGCAGTCATAACCCATGAAGAATTCTCTTGCTGGATCATTTGAAGGTCAGCGTTTGAAACGTCCACACCAAATATTTTTATTTCATTTCTATCATTTTCATTCAATGCAGTAAAAGCACCAGTGGCAAATGCATCCCAACTTGCCCAAATAGCATCAATTTCCCCCTTTGGGTATCTAGTAAGAAGTGAACCTATGGCATCAGCATTTAATCCTGCAATATTTGAAAAATCTCCAACTTCTCCTACTACTGCTATTTCTTCAATCTTACCTGCTTCAACATATTCTTTATACACTTCTTCTCTTCTCTCCATAGGAGGGAATCCAGCGATCCACATTTTAATAATCCTAGGAGTCTTACCCTCATTGGCCTTAACTAATTCTTCTAAGGATAATCGTGCTAAAGAAAAATCATCTTGTGCTGTACTTGTTACTCCACTAACCTTAGCATTGGTATCAAAAGTTACAACAGGTATGTTTTCTTTTATAGCTTGCTCTATTAAACCTTGAGCATTGTCCTGCCCATGAGATACAACTATACCATCATAGTCCCCAATTAGCACTTGATTAAAAATGTCTTCAAACTTTGCATTATCACCATCTGTAGTAAATGTATTTACCTCAAAGCCTAAAGATTTCCCCTCTTCAACTGCACCTGCCAAGAATTGAGCCGTATGCTCATCAGCACCAAGATTTCTAATAACAGCAATCTTAATTGGCCCCTTGTCTGCAAGAGGTGTTCCTTCATAAACATTCATCACTTCTTTGCTACCACCATTATCAGCACACGCAGCAAATGACATTACAGCCATTACTAAAACTAACAATAATGTGAATTTTCTTTTCATTTTTAATCTCCTCCTTCTTATTATCTATGAATAAATTAAATACCCAACAAAGTCATAAGTTGTCTAGTATAAGGATTTTTATTTTTATCTATATTCCTTATAAAATACACCTTTAGAATCAACCCTTTTAAGACCATTTAATTTATTGCCTATAGATTCCTTGATTTTAAATTTGTTTTATACAGTAACTTGCCTACAAGGGAAAATATATTGAAAATTTTTGGAACCCTGGAACGTCACAACATCCTATACTACTTGAACATGACTCATAAACCTATCTACGAAGATTCACACTTTCGCTTGTGACAAGGACTTCAATGGAAAAAAATTTCAATATATTTTCCTGAAGTAGGCCCACATAAAGCAAGTTTTTTGTTACAAAATCTATACAATTCTCCCATATATGTTTTTCTATTTTCATAATTCATTCTGCAATTTTCCCAATATAATGTAAAAATAACCAAATATTTGATTATTTTTACATTATATAACATGATCTTGACTTTGTGAAGTTTCTATTCTCATAGAAATAGCCCTAATTATAAGAAAAATACATATTTTTCTTATAATTAGGGCTATTCTTTAAGGAAATCCTAAAATATTTATAGATTTCGTAACACTAAGCTTTCTTTATACAGTAACTTGCCTATAAGGGCAAATATGTTGGAAATTTTTGGAACTCTGGAACGTCACAACATCCTATGCTACTTAAACATCACTCATGAACCTGTCTACGAAGATTCACACTTTCGCTTGTGACAAGAACTTGGGTGGAAAAGATTTTCAATATATTTTCCTGAAATAGGCACACATAAAGCTGGTTTATAAATACGAAATCTATAATTATGTGCCAATCTATTAATAATCTTTACTTTGCTCTTTGGGCTGAATAGGACCCACGCCTTCCCCTTCTAATATAGGGGAACATCTTATTTCTTCATTTTTTTGAATTTTAAATAACCTTTCTTTCTTAAATCACAAGCAGGACAATCTCCACATCCATTTCCTACAATTCCATTATAGCAAGTTAAAGTCTCATTCTTGACTATATCTAATACGCCTAGATCATCTGCCATTTTCCATGTTTCTGCCTTATCTATCCACATAAGTGGTGTATGGACTTCAAACTCATAGTCCATAGATAGATTTAGTGTAACATTTAAAGACTTAATAAATACATCTCTACAGTCTGGATATCCACTATAGTCGCTTTGGGATACTCCCGTTACTATGTGATTTATTCCCCTTTGCTTTGCAAATACAGCTGCAAAGGTAAAAAATAATAAGTTCCTTCCATCCACAAAGGAATTTGGTAATCCTTCCTTAGGAGCTATCTTGTCCACTTCTATATCTACCCTAGTTAATGAATTAGGTGCTAACTGATTTAATAATCCTAAATCTAATATATGATGCTCTATACCATGTTTTTTACATATATCCTTTGCACATTCTAACTCAAATCTATGTTTTTGATTATAATCAAAGGAAATGGCTATAACATGTCCAAACTTTTCTTTAGCCCAAAACAAACATGTGGTACTATCTTGCCCTCCACTAAATACTACAACAGCTTTTTTGTTATTCATATCTAAACCTCCTTATATCATCCTAAATAATCTATTATTAAGGATAGGGTCCCTATTAAATCTCCCCTTTAGGGTAGTCGTCATAGTTTTAGTACCAGGTTTTTTAATTCCCCTTACGGTCATGCAACCATGTTCCCCTTCAATAATAACTGCCACATCTTCACTTTCCGTTATTTTCATTATTATATCTGCTATATCTTCTCCAATTCTCTCTTGGAGTTGTAGCCTTCTTCCTACCATATCTGCAATTCTTGCTATTTTACTAAGGCCTATTATCTTAATCTTTGGAATATAAGCCACAGAAACTTTCATATTATACATTAAAGCTAAATGATGCTCACAATGGCTAAATATTTCTATATCCTTCATTAATACCATATCATTCTCACTATTATCACTCTTTATATTTTCTTCAAAGGTCTTTCCATACATTCTAGCTAAATCGTCATTTGAGTATTTCATTCCTTCAAATACTTCTTCATACATTTTAGCTACCCTAAGTGGAGTTTCCCTTAATCCTTCACTATCTATATCTGCTCCCATTGCTTCTAAGATTCCTCTTACATGTTCCTCTATTTTTTTTATGTCCATCTTAAACACCCCTTTCCTCTGGGTCCCAAATGAATTTATGCATTTGTAGCTGAAGTTTCACCTTATTTAATCTATTTTGTTTCATATAATCAACAATCTGTCCAGGAGTAATTTCTTCGAAGGAAGGACTTAGATACACATGACACCTATTAGTTAAATCATATTTTTTTATAATTTCCTTTGCCCTGTCTAAATCAACCCTTGTTCCTGCCACAAATTTAACCACATCACTACTTTTTAATTGATTATAGTTATTAGTATTCATTAGATTTTCCATATTACTCGATGGTAATTTGTAGTCTAATGTGAATGATGGAGTATTATCTAATTTTGAAAAAGAACTTATATCCACACTTCCATTCGTTTCAATTTCTATATTAACACTTTTATCTTTGGAAATAAACTCTAAAAGTTCATACATATTATCTTGAAGTAATGGTTCTCCACCTGTTAATGTAACATTTTTAACCTTACTCTCTTTAATAAGTTCATATATTTCTTCCTTGTTCATAAAAGTAAATTTAGTATGCCCTTTATTAGCCCACATGGTATCACAATAACTACATGTAAGGTTACACCCCTGAAACCTAATAAATAAGGCCAGTTCTCCCGCTTTTTTTCCTTCTCCATTTATGCTTATAAAATGTTCTACTACCTTATACATTATCTATCTCCTTCATATATGGCACAATTAGTAGGTGTTTCATATACTTCTATTCTTTTTACTTTATATCCCTTTTTAGTCATATAATCATAAAAATATTTAGAGAAGTTTTCAGCAGTAGGTCTAAAATCCACTTCCATTATTTTAAATCCTTCATCCTTTAAAAGTTCCACTAAACTTTTTTTCATAGTTTCCCTTTCTATTATTAATTTGTGGTCATGGAAGTCTACTATTTCCTTTAAATCCTTTTTCAAATCTCCAAAGTCCACAACCATTCCATCTAATTGGCCACCAGATTTTAATCTTTCTTCCATAACTTCTACTACTACTCTCCATCTATGTCCATGAATATTACTACACTTTCCCTCGTATCCAGCTAAAAAGTGAGCACTATCAAAACTATGTTCTGCCCTTAATATATACATTTATTTACCTCCGTTTACCTTTTCACCATAATAACAAGACCCTATCGCTCCATTAAATTGAGGACTTGAAACCTTAACTATCTCATCATAATCATTTACCAAGTATTTTTCTATGGCTTCATTTTTAGATACTCCACCTACTAATACTAATTTCTTTCCCCTAAACTTAGTAAGCATAGGCCTTAACCTCTTATACATGGAATAATTTACTCCTGCACACAATCTTTTAATATCTACTCCTTTAGCAATCTGTCCTATTAATTCCGATTCTGAAAATACTGCACAAGTGGCATTTAATTCTACTGGGTCCTTGTAATGTTTACTCATTTCATCTAGATGAATTTCTAGTACATTAGCCATATTTTCCAAATATCTACCACAGGAAGCAGCACATTTTTCATTTAACTCTAAATCCGTTATAACTCCCTTTTCTACCTTTACTATTTTCACATCTTGGCCACCCACGTCTAATAATATGAAATCCTTTAAACCTGTTTGATACATGGCTCCATATGCATGGGCTTTTATTTCATTTATAGCTTTAAATTTATTTAGGTCCGTATTATTTCTTCCATATCCTGTAGACACATAAATATCCACATCTTTAATTTTGAGTTTCTCTAAATTAACTATTATCTTTTCATCATAAGTACAATAATCCCTGTAAAAGGACATGGTACTTATTTTAAAAGTATTTATGACTTTCTTATTTTCCATCAAGGCAATCTTTACTTCTCTACTGCCTAAATCTATACCTAATATTCTCATATCCTACTCCTTTAAATCCTTTAACATATCTAAAAATGCTTCTAATCTAAGCTTTGTTCTTTCATCTAATTTGTTGTTAGTATCCCCTTCTATATTTAAAATAGGAATATGTAACTTTTCCTTTAATACAATGTCCTCTATGGCCCTATAACAAAAGGCTTGAGTATAATGGATTATTCCATCTAATTGCCTTAAGTCTATTTGCTTTTTTAACTCTTTTATCCTAAAGTTCACATCATATACATAAGTGTAGTCATAATATTGTTCGTAAATGTCTTTAGCCTCATGGGCCCTTGGAAATGCAAACTCCCTTTGTACTTCGTTGTATACAATAAGTCCATCTTGTTTTTCTACAAAATCGTATAAGTCTCCTGTCATAGGAGGAACTCCCACATACCCTATTCTTAGGGTCTTGTTAAGCTTTTTTCTTTTTTCATATTCATCTATTTTATTCTTTAGCTCTTCTCTAAAGATATTAATGTCTCCCCATAAATCACTAAAGGATACTTCATACAAATGATTCTCAAAACCACTAACTTTTAAATCTTCATATGTTAATCTATCTATTTCAATGCCTAATTTTCTAACTTCATTTATCTCTTGCCTTACCTTTTCTACTTTATCTATATTTACATTAAATCTCTTCATAAAATCATCTATTTGCACTTTTAGATCTTCCATTTTATGATTATGTGGAAATCCAAAGGGATGTACTTTTATTCCCTTTAATCTTAATACTTCTATAAGGCCCTTTGTATTAGAACAATCGCCTTCTGTAACCCCCACAATTTCCTTTATTCCCTTATCTATACAAACTCCATATATACCCTTTATCCAAGCACAAAGACTTTTGGGAAATCCATCCCTTTCTGCCATATCTATATATTTTTTATGATTTTCATCCGTTATAAATATATTATTTAAATCTATAGGCTTATATCCAGCAGCTAAAAGTACCTCCACAGGTACTGTTGTAGTTAATCCTATTTCTTTCAATGAACATCCTCCCTTTTCTATTAGGCCCATTAAAAAGTAGCTCTGCAAAAGGACAGTATTAGGCCTTTTTTTATTATTTTTTTAATTTAAAAAACAATAAAAAAAGGGCATAATCTGCCCTATAAACAAAAAACTACCTTGAGATAGTCATATCCTAGTTTTGTTTATAGACAGGATGGTTACGAACTGTCTTCATATTCATTTAGAAACCTAATTATATCATCTTATTTGTGCAAATTCAAGAATACATGGTGATTGGTTTTTTTGAGAATTTTGAGAAAAATCTGTTTTTTGACTTTTTTCTATTACACCTATGCCTTCGTCTCATATTTCTTGCAAATTTATGCAATATTTCTTTCTTATTGATTTTGTAAAACATATTCCTAAAAACCACCTCATGCTAGTAGCCTAAATGGATATGATCATATTTTTAGCATAATATATATTCATGGATTCATGTATAAAATAATATAAATATTGATACATATACATTTTTTTGCTATAATATTCTCATTGTTTCAAAAAATTTAATAGAAGAAAGGAGATTGAACAATGGGAGACTTATTGACGAATATAGTGGGAAGTCTTAACACTTTATTATGGTCTTATGTACTTATTTTTTTATTGATAGTTCTTGGAATTTATTTTTCATTTAGAACTAATTTTGTACAATTTAGGTTTTTAGGAGAAATGATTAAACTCCTAACCGATGGAGCTAAAAAAGAGAAAGGAGAAGGTATTTCATCTTTTCAAGCTTTCTGTATATCTACAGCATCTAGAGTTGGTACTGGTAACTTGGCTGGTGTTGCCATAGCAATAGCAACGGGGGGGCCTGGTGCTGTATTTTGGATGTGGCTTATAGCTTTAGTAGGGGGTGCTTCAAGTTTTGTTGAAAGTACCTTAGCACAAATTTATAAAATAAAAGACAAAGATGGTTACAGAGGTGGTCCTGCTTATTACATGGAAAAGGCCTTAAACCAAAGATGGATGGGTATTATATTCTCAATCCTTATAACATTATGTTTCGGTTTAGTATTTAATTCAGTTCAATCAAATACTATTGCCTTATCATTCCAAGAATCCTTTCATACTAGTAGGGCTATGGTAGGTATTATATTATCTGTAGTAACTGGAATCATCATATTCGGTGGAGTAAAAAGGATTGCAAGGGTAGCAGAAGTCATTGTTCCTGTAATGGCAGTTGCCTATGTAATAATCGCAGGATTCGTAATAGTGAAAAACATTGGATCTATTCCACAAATATTTAGTTTAATAATAGGAAGTGCCGTTGGTCTTAAGCAAGCTGCTGGTGGTGCCATTGGAGCTGCTTTAATGCAAGGTATTAAAAGAGGATTATTCTCAAATGAAGCAGGTATGGGAAGTGCACCTAACGCAGCTGCTACAGCTGAAGTATCTCACCCAGTAAAACAAGGTTTAATCCAAACATTAGGAGTATTTACAGATACTATTTTAATTTGTAGTGCCACTGCATTTATAATATTATTATCAGGTGCGTACACAAATGGAGATTTAACAGGTATACAATTAACTCAAATAGCATTAAGTTCTCAAGTTGGTCCTTGGGGAGGTTCCTTTATAGCAATATGTATATTATTATTTGCATTCAGTTCTATTATAGGAAACTACTACTATGGTGAAACTAATATTGAGTTCATAACTGGAAATGGAATTTGGTTAACAATATATAGAACTTGTGTTGTTGGTATGGTTTACTTTGGATCTGTTGCAAAAATCCAAATCGTATGGGATTTAGCAGACTTATTCATGGGACTTATGGCCCTTATAAACCTAATTGCAATTGGCCTTTTAGGACATATTGCCTTTGCCGCATTAAAAGACTATGCTAGACAAAAGAAAGAAGGAAAAGACCCAGTATTTAAAGCATCTAACATTGAAGGTCTAACAAATGCTGAGTGTTGGGAAAGTAATATTAACATGAAAAAAGTCAATTAGGTATATGAAAAAAATAAACTAGTCAGGACCCTGAGGGATTTGGATTATTTTCAAGGCATGGTGAGTGAGCATATTAAACATATGTGAGCGATTCCATAACAAAGAAAATAATTCAAATAACCAGTGAAATGACTAATTTATTTTTTGAATATGCCTTAATAAGGACTTAAGGATAATTACAAAAATCTAGGCAAAATCTTGCCTAGATTTTTGTTTTTTTGTATTTTTTTCACATTTCAATATTTTGCAAATTTTCAGGCAAAATGCTAAACTAGTACTAGGGAGATTATATTATTATGTTTTAAGGAGATGGACTATGAATATTAACTTAATAGGTGCTCCAACCTTCTATGGGGCCGACAAAAAGGGACCTGATCTAGCACCAAATAAACTTAGGCAACTAGGTCTAATAGGTGTTCTTAATAAATCTAACAAGGTTTATGACCTTGGAAATGTTTATGTTCCTTCTGTGCCTACGGAAAATAAGTTCTTAGATCACAGTAATGTGAAATACTACAACCCTCTTATGAGCTTAAATGCCAGTATAGCACATTTAGTATCCCTTTCATTAAAAAACAATTATTTTCCACTAATTATTGGTGGAGATCACTCTGTTGCCCTAGGAAGCATTGCAGGTATCAGTAGCGTTTATAAAAACTTTGGTGTAGTGTGGTTTGATGCACACACAGACATTAACACTTACAAAACATCTCTATCTGGCAATTTCCATGGTATGCCACTAGCCTATGCCATGGGCCTTGGGGATAATGAAATACAAAATATCTATTCCCATGGTTCTCATATTCCATGTGAAAACGTCTTCATAATTGGAGCTAGAGACATTGACCCAGGAGAAAAAGGATTTATCAAAGAAAAGGATTTAAAGGTTTATTCACCCCAATATATTCGTAAACATACTATAAAAGGTATATTTAATGAAATAATGAAAGATGTTAAAAATTTGGCCATAGAAGCCCTTCATATAAGTTTTGACTTAGATTTTTTAGATGAAAGGTTAGTTCCAGGAACAGGTACTCCTGTAGGTAATGGTTTTTCCCTTGAGGATGCTAAAGAATTTTTAAGTTTATTTAGTTCAACAAATTTGGTAAAATCTATGGATTTTGTGGAATATAATGTTATACTTGATAAAGAGGATATAACTGGAAATCTAAGTATAGATTTACTTAATCACATTTTTAATAAATCTACTTAAATTTTATGACCCTAATTATTAAGCTCATCATATTCTTATATACTTATGGGAGGAGGTTTTCTTATGAGAAAAACTAAATTAACCCTGTGCTTTATCATCCTATTCATTCTTTCTTTTTCTGTGGCCTATGGAGAAAATCCTAATTTATATGTAAATAATATTAAAATAGAAAATATGGACAACATAGATGAAAGTCTTATTTCCATAGAAAATGAGATTTTAAATAATCACATAGTAATAACCTATGTTTATGAAGATAAAAATACAGTACTAACATATAAGCTAAAGGATTTAGGATTTAAATTAGATAAAGTATCTATGATTAATGATATTTACAATTCCATGTATTACAATACTCAAATCGGTCCTGGTGGGCATGTCCACTTAAAAAACCACTATATTGTGGATGAACAGGTCTTTTTATCTGCTTTAGCTCCATTAGATGAAATCCCAATTCCTCCTATGGAAAATGCAAAATTACATATATCAAAGGGTACTATTACTATAATTCCAGAAGTAAATTCCTTTGAATTTGATAAAATTAAACTCATGGAAAATATAAAGGCTGCTTCTTTAACTGGAAAAGATACGTTTAGGGTACCTACTAAGGTGACTATAGCCCCTGTTACAACAAAAAACTTTGAGAACATGGATTTAGAACTACTCAGTGAATTTACTACGAAATATTCCCCATCAAACAAACCACGTTCTAGTAATATAGCCATGGCTACTAGCTATGTTAATGGAACACTATTAAAGCCTGGTGAAATATTTTCATATAATGACACAGTAGGTAAACGTACAAGTGAACGTGGCTTTAAAATAGCAGGAATATATAAAAATGGGAAGGTTTCTAAGGGATTAGGAGGAGGTATATGTCAAGGCTCTACCACCTTATATAATGCAGTTTTATTAGGTGACTTAGAAATAGTAGACAGAAATAATCATTCCCTTACAGTTCCATATGTTCCTTTAAGTAGAGATGCTACCGTATCTTGGGGAACTCAAGATTTTAAATTTAAAAATAATACGGATAAGGATATATATATTTATGGAAGTACTACAAGAAATACGGTTACATTCAAAATATATGGTAAACAACGAGATAAGGAAATTAAATTAATATCTAAAGTCCTAGGTAAAAAATATGCTCCCGTGGAAAAAATAGAAGATCCTAGTCTAAATCCAGGAGAAGAAAAAATATCAGATAAAGGTCATACAGGCTATACTTCACAGTTAATAAAAGAAGTTTATGAGAACGGAGAACTTGTAGATTCTTACGTAGTTTCTAAAGACTACTACATGACTACTCCAAAAATAATAAAAATAGGTACTAAAAAAGAAGCATCCCAATAGGAGGCCACTGAAAAAGTCTCTTTTTCAAAAAATCTATAAAAGAAGACATAATAATCATTGAAAATATGATTATTATGTCTTTTTATTATATAATTAATGTATCAAAAATAAGTAGGTGAATCACATGATAATGCAACCCAAAATGATTTTAAGTCCTTATATGGAAATATATAATTTAGTAGTCCCTAAAGATAATATGTTAAGAAAAATTAACGATATGGTTGATTTCTCTTTTATTTATAATGAATTGATTTCAAAGTACTCTATTAGCAACGGACGTGCTGCAATAGACCCTATTAGGATGTTTAAATATTTATTATTAAAAACCATATTTGATTTATCAGATGTGGACGTGGTGGAACGTTCAAAATATGATATGTCCTTTAAATACTTTTTAGATATGGCTCCAGAGGAAAGTGTTATTAACCCTAGTTCACTTACTAAATTTCGAAAACTTAGATTAGCAGATATGAATCTGTTGGATTTACTTATTAATAAAACTGTAAATATTGCTATTGACAAAGAATTTATTAAAAGTAACTCTATCAT
>NZ_JAOART010000109.1 GCF_025210435.1 Anaeromicrobium sp. | reverse complement strand
TACCACCTTTCGTTAGAGTTTTTGGGAAAACACTACTTCGATAAGGGATATGGTATTACCTTTAGTTATTTTTTGCCTAAAATACCAAAGAATAATTATCCAAAAGAATAGACTATTTTTGTACAAAACTTACGTAACTAAATCGATACCTTTTTATTTCTTATTAAAGGAGTAGAACTTTCAATAAAAATATGATTATTATTAAAAGAAAAATTAAATTTAGTATGTTTTTATTCTTTAAAATACCATATATAATCACGAGGGTACTTATGGCAGGAAATAAAAAATAACAATACATCCATCTTTGTACATCTGAATCCTTGTACCAAAGGAGTAACTTTTCTTCGTATATATTCATGCCAAAATATCCAGTAAAAAAAGAAGGAATTACAAAGGCACCTCCTATTATGGTAAGCACATATAAAACCTTGTTAGTTCTTTCATCTGCCATTAATCTTGCATATTCATGAATCTCATCTATTTCCTTTTTTAAATTCATTATGTCCTTTTCAATTTTCATGGCCCATTCTATTTTAGAATAAATCTCATTTCCTTGCTCCTTTGGTGTTACTTCTCTAAAGTACATCCTATTAATAAATTGTAAATATTCACCATACAATTTACTTATCTTTTTTATTAAATTTTCTTTTTTCATCATGGATATGGTGGCAACCTCATTGGAAAACTTGAGGACGGAGGCCCTTTGAGCTAAGGCAAGGCAAACTATATCATAATAAATAGTCTTTAAATCTTCTACCAATTTCCATGGGTTTAAAAAAATTTCTTCCAGCTTATCTATTTCATTGGATATTAAGACTAATGAATTTTCCGTTATTGCGTATAAACTTCCCTTCTTTATCCATCGATCATAAGTATGTTCCTTAATAAAGGGCCTAATGTATTTTACACTTTGATATTTGGGGGAATTATTATTTATGGCCATGAAATTATACCAATACAAATCCTTTTCATATTTGTATTTACCCCTTTGATTTATCTTAAATTTTTCAATTAACTCATCATTTCCATACCAACATATGACGAACATTCTATCATCAATTATGGGAGTTATATGGATTTTTCTTCCTTTATAAGTCCTATTTGGATTCATAAATTTTTCACCTAATAATTTCATTATAATACTAGGAATTTTATATTTATTTTTTATAACACTTTCAAACTCTTCCTTTATATTGTATTTTTTAAATTGTATTTCTATCCTGTCCGCTAGGAATGTTTCTTTCGCCTTATCTATAGGTAAAAATGGAGGATATATTCGTCTTCCATAATCATTTATCCTTAAAATATCTTCTTTATCACCATATTCTTTATTCATTAAATAAAAGGATATTATTCCAATGCCCGTTTTATAGAGTTTTAATCTTATTTCATCTATAAACAAGGCATACTTACAAATTTCATTATGTTTTCTTATACATATATTATATTTCCCATCCTTTTCCCTGTACCTATAATTAAAAACCATTTGCTCAGCATACTTTTTATGCCATTGGCCATATCTACAAAACATGGCCTCCTTCCCATGGTCAAAAAAGTACATTAATTCATTATATCCCTTTTCATTATCTCCATTGTGTATTTCATATTCCCATTTACCAGAAAGATTTTTCATAAATAATTTCAAGTCAGATTCCTTATTTAATTTAAATTTATTTTTATTTAAGATTTTCCAAGAAAATGGAAACATAAATATATGTAAACTTTTAAGTCCTTCTTTTTTCATAATAAATTCCTTCCTACCTTATCCTTTAATAATTATTTATTATTCCCACAAGAACTCTTCTATATAAAGGATTTAGAAATAATTTGTTGAATAATATCTATAAAAAGGAGGTATAGTATGTATTTTTTAACCTATTTATATAAAGGCCAAGAAAATTATGGAATACTTAATAAAGAAAAAGATAGAGTAATTCCCCTAGGAGGAATTTTTAAAGGAAAAACTTTAAACGATTTCATATGTACATTTAATGACTCCATGTTAGAAAACATACATGGCCTAATGAAATCTTCTAACTTAAATTCAATTCCTTTAACCGAAGTAAAATTATTAGCTCCTATCCCCTATCCTAAAAGAAGTCTCTTTTGTTTAGGAAAAAACTATTTAGATCATGCTAAAGAAGTGGTAGGATTACCAGGTGCCGATGACAATATACCTAAATTCCCTATATATTTTTCAAAGATAGGAAATCCAGCCATCGGACATTTAGATATGATTAAAAATCATAGGGAAATAACTGAAATGATTGATTACGAGGTAGAATTGGCAGTAATATTAGGAAAAGACGGTATAAATATAAGAGAAGAAGATGCTGAAGAATATATATTTGGCTACACCATAGTAAATGATATTTCTGCTAGAAATTTGCAACGTAAGCATAATCAATGGTTCAAGGGAAAGAGTTTAGAAACCTTTTGTCCAATGGGACCCTATATTGTACATAAGTCTCAAATACCATTTCCTGTAGAATTAAATATAAAATGTAGTGTTAATGGAGAAATTAGACAAGATTCTAATACTAAAAATATGATATTTAATATTCCCCATATAATAAGTGATCTATCAAAGGGAATGGAATTAAAGGCAGGAGATATTATTATAACAGGCACCCCATCAGGTGTAGGTCTTGGATTCTCTCCTTTTAAATTTCTAAATTCAAAGGATAAGGTAGAATGCCATATTGAAAAAATCGGTACTTTAACAAATTTTATAGAATAAGACATAATAAAAAAGGCATATTTTCTATGCCTTTTTTATTACTCTGCTATTACACTACTTTTACTCTTTGCTATTAAATCAGTAAGTTTTACTGATATTAATCCTATACACTGTCCTATTATAAGTCCTACTATTGTACCCATAATATTAAAGTTAGTTGCAAAATAAGTAGAGCATCCTATGAATGAAGCGGGTATGGATGAAAATGGCTTATATCTTGACATCCAGCAAATTATTGCAGAACCCATACCATTGGCAATCCCTAGTGCCAACTTGGTTCCTATAATAGGAGATAGATAATCTCCAAATTTAACTGCTAATATTCCCCAAAATACACCACTTAAATTATTTATCAAAGTTTTTTTGATCCCTGCTTCACTTCCTCCTGCAACAAAAAAGCTTGACCATCCGAAAAATCCAGCAAAAGTTATGAATCCTAGGGATATACTACTCATAACCCAACCACATGCTAAAATTCCAGATGCAATACCTATTGCAATAACTATATTCATAAGTCCACTCCTACTTCCTAGTATTTCTCTATTCCATCCTTAGTTACGATACCTTTGATCAATTTGTTTGGAATAATTTTTTCTTCTACTATTGTATATGAATCTAACAATATTTTTTCCGACGTTTCTTTCTTTTTTAAATCATTGGCATATATAGTAGCTATAGGTTCACCCTTTTTTATATAATCACCAATTTTCTTTTTAAGGACAATTCCCACAGAAAGATCAATTATACTTTCCTTTGTTTCTCTTCCTGCACCAAGGACTAATGCTGCTCTTCCCACATGATCAGCTTTAATCCCCTTTACATATCCAGATTCCTCAGATAAGACTTCTTTCACAATCTTTGGAGTCTGAAATTTTTCTGGATTATCCACATATGATGAGTCTCCACCTTGTGCTTTAACAAATTCTTTTAGTTTTCCTAATGCAGTACCAGAACTTATAGTTTCTTCTAACATGGTTCTAGCTTCCTTAGGATCTTTAGCCTTTTCACCTAAAACTAACATATAAGAGCCTAAAGCTAAGCAAAGTTCTGTTAAATCTTTAGGGCCTTTCCCCATTAATGTATCTATAGCTTCCTTAACTTCTAATGCATTTCCTACTGCATAACCTAGAGGCTGATCCATATCAGTAACTACACCTATTGTATTTCTTTTCACATTAGTGCCTATACCAACCATTTCTTTAGCTAATTCAAAGGAAGCATCTTCTTCCTTCATAAAGGCTCCACTACCAGTTTTAACGTCAAGTACAATGGCTTGTGCTCCAGATGCTATTTTTTTACTCATTATACTACTTGCAATTAATGAAAGATTATCAACCGTGGCAGTTACATCCCTTAGGGCATATAATTTCTTATCTGCTGGAGCTAAATTAGCCGTTTGTCCTCCCACTGCTATTTTATCCTTATTAACATTTTCCACAAATTTTTCGATTGGCATATCAACAGTAAATCCCGGAAAAGATTCTAATTTATCTATAGTTCCACCTGTGTGCCCAAGTCCACGACCTGACATTTTAGCCACAGGCACTCCTGTAGCTGCAACCATAGGTCCTAATATTAATGTGGTAGTATCACCAACACCACCAGTACTGTGCTTATCCACTTTCACTCCATTAATACCTGATAAATCTATGATTTCTCCACTATTTACCATAGCCATTGTTAAATCTGCAGTTTCCCTTTTATTCATCTTTTGAAAATATATGGCCATCATCATAGCTGAAACTTGATAATCAGGAATCGCTCCCTTTGTATAGCCATTAACGAAAAAGTTTATCTCTTCAGTTGTAAGTTCATAACCATTTCTTTTTTTCATTATCAAATCATACATTCTCATTTTATTCACCTGCCTTAAGAATTAGTATCCAGTACTTTCGTTCTTAGTTCCTTGTGCAATGTTTACAGATGCACTAGCACCTATTCTACTAGCCCCAGCTTCAATAACAGCTTGTGCATCTTCCTTAGTTCTAACTCCACCAGAAGCCTTAACTCCCATTTCAGGTCCTACAGTTTCTCTCATTAATTTAACATCTTCCACTGTTGCTCCACCTGTACTAAATCCTGTAGAAGTTTTTACAAAATCAGCTCCCGCTTCCTTTGATAACTCACATACCTTTACCTTTTCTTCATCAGTTAGTAAACAAGTCTCTATTATAACTTTAACTAAAGCCTTTCCCTTAGCTGCATCTACTACAGCCTTAATGTCTCTAAGTACATAATCATAATCCTTATCTTTTAAAGCTCCTACGTTAATTACCATATCAATTTCTGTTGCTCCAAGTTCAGTAGCTCTCTTAGTTTCAAAAGCCTTTGATTCTATTTCCATTGCCCCTAAAGGAAAACCTACTACTGTAGTAACATCTACTCCCGTTCCCTTTAATTCCTCTGCCACTAATTTTGTATAACAACTATTTACACACACTGAAGCAAATTTATACTCTTTAGCCTCCTGGCAAATTTTTAGGACTTGATCCCTCTTAGTGTCTGCTTTAAGAATTGTGTGATCAATATAAGATGCAATATTCATAATAAAATACCTCCAACTTTATAATTTTTATGTAAATATAATTTTAACATGATTTATTATTTCTATTTAGTATTTGCATATGGTCTATTTAAACACGCTACATTTCTTTCTTATTTTTCACCTGATTAAATAATGTATGTATTTTAACCCTTTGAATTTCTGTCCTGATTACTCTCATTATACTTCATATAATGAAGGGAATCTTATGCAATTTGTAAATTTTGGTAAAAAAACAAATAAAAAAATCCCTTAGATAAATTATTTCATTTATCTAAGGGACGAATATAATTCGTGTTATCACCCTTTTCATAGACCCATGTCTACTAACTGTTTATAGGCAGTCAACCTAAAATCCTTTTTTAAAAAGGACTATTAATATTTTTTCTTTCAGATTGGAAAATACTTTCTAAAAAATACAAAAGGATAAATTAATAATAATATTTTTTTCTCAAGGAGTCAATAGATAATATAAATTTTTTCCCCCTTGTTTTTTGTCCATCAGCCTCTTTATAGATTTAATGGTATTAGACAATAGATTTAATAACATCCTCTCTATCTTAGGCATATTGAAAAAATAAATTAGTCATTTCACTGGTTATTTGAATTATTTTCTTCGTTATAGAATCGCTTACATATGTTCAATATGCTCCCTCACCATGCCTTGAAAATAATCCAAATCCCTCAGGAAATTGACTAGTTTATTTTTTTATATGCCTTATGTTGATCACAATATATTATTGTATCATCTATCAACAGTCTAAATTTATTTTGTCAACAAATTAGTGACATTTTGTTTACATCCTTTTTATTCATGTTCATGTAATATAAGGGATACCCCTTAAATACTGTATTTTAGGCCCTTTTTATGATATAGTATGTACTAGCAACAGATTAATATGGGAGGAATTATAGTGAAGAAACTATTGCAGACTTTAGTTGTAGGAAGTATTATTTCAAGTATGACTATAACATCCTTTGGAGCTACATATGATTTTTCTAAAAATGTATATAAGAAAGGTCAGAAAAGCCACGAAATACGAGTAATACAAGAAGCTTTAAAGAATGGAGGTACATTTTCTGCTAAGGCTACAGGTTATTACGGTAGTGTAACTTACAATTCAGTAAAATCATTTCAAAAAAAGTACAAATTAAAGGCAGATGGCCTAGTAGGAAAACAAACTATTGCCAAATTAAATAGCTTAAGCTTATTTAATGTAAAATCTACTAATAAAAACATATCTCAACAAAGCACATCAAGGGGAACCTCTTCTAGAGCCTATGGGCAAAAACTCAATTGGTGGACTCAAATAAAAGGGTCTATCTTAAATCCTGGAGACACCTTCACAGTGAAAGATTTCCATACGGGTAAAACCTTTAACTTAAAATATACTGTAGGAAGTAATCATTCAGATGTGGAACCCTTAACTGTAGCCGATACTAATATTATTAAATCCATATGGGGCGGTTTTAATTGGAGTAGAAGACCAGTTTTAGTATACAAAAACGGTAAAACCATAGCCGGTTCTATGATAGGTATGCCCCATGCTGGTAAAGACAATCAGCCATCAGGAAAGTTCATTGCCAATAGAAGTGGTGGTTTTGGATATGGTGCCAATTTAGATTATGTTAAAAATAATGGTATGGACGGAGTATTATGTCTACATTTTTATAATAGTAAAACCCATGGATCTAAGAAGATAGATCAAAAGCATCAAGCTGCCATTAATAAAGCAGCTGGCAGATAAATTTTTCAAATAAAAACACTCAATAAAATAGATTCTATTTTATTGAGTGTTTTTATTTTACATTTTATATATTTTCTTCTATTACTTTAATAATTCTCTTTATTCTCTTTTCAAAAGTGTGTTTTTTAATTACAATTTCATACCCTTTAATAGCTTTTTCTTTTCTTAAGCTTTCATTTTTCAAATATTTTTTAATTGAATCACTTAGTTCTTCTTTGGTGTTATAAGTTACTAATGCATCTCCAAATACATCCTCATGTCCTCTAATATTGTCTGAAATAATAAAAGCCCTAGACCCATATCCATCGAATAATCTATTTGAAATGAATCCCTCTTCTTTCATATCCTTCCAATGGTCATTAAATAAAATTTTACATGAAGAATATGCTTTTGCCAATTCTTTATTTTCAATGTATATTCCATTAATATACTTTTTATTTATAAATTTATCCCAGTAGCTGCCATATATGGCTAATTTATTATTAATTGCTAAAACGTCCTTTACTATATTGCGAAATACATTTCTTGAATTCCCTACAAACAATAATTCATGATTATATTTTAAACTTTTTTGGGGATAAAAAAGTTCAGGGTCTGTACATTGAAGCATAGACTCCACTTTCACATCACAATGGGAAGATATATGATTTGCCCAGATGTTTGAAGCTACAAATACATAATCATATTCATTATACTCTTTAACAGTTATATAATGTGGATGTGATATATTCCACATTATATTGAAGTGCCTTTTATTAGGAATATATTTTCGTATACCTCTTAAAACAATAACCACATCATATCCATCATCATCCTTTGTATTCCATTCAGGGTAGATCTGAATTAATACTTCCCAGTTTTTTCGTTCAAATTGCTTTTTCATAGCTAAAGCAAAATGATACTCTCCCCATAAGTGTGCATTTGACCAATCAAATACTGGTATTTTTATTACTACCTTTCCTTTTCTATATATTTTTTTAATCATTATATTACGTACTCCTTATTAGAAAATAACCTTATATTTATTCATGTTTGTCCAAAATAATTAGTTTAGTTATGAAATGCAATTCATATTATTCGAATATTTTCCAATTAGTTATAATTACTATGCTAAATACTGTCTTTGCAACCCCCTTTAAAACCACCTAATAAAACAACGTTATCTCCCTTATACTTTTTTGTCATATTCCTTGTATCATAAATAATTTTAGAATTATCTATAACAAATTGATAATCTACATTACTATGATCTGTAATTATAACTACTAAATCAGCTTTTTGTAAATTTTCTTTAGATAATTCTTGTGAATGGACAATTTGATTTTTATTATGAAAATATGAAACATAAGAATCATAATATACCACATTTGCTCCATTATCTTCTAATAATTGAAATATATCTATAGCTGGAGATTCGCGTAAATCATCAACATCCTTTTTATAAGATACTCCCATAATTAATATGTTAGAACCTTTAATAGGTTTTTCTTCCTTATTTAATATTGAAGCAATCTGATTTACTACATACCTTGGCATATTCCTATTAATATCACTTGCTAATTCAATAAATCGACTATAAAAGTCAAGTGTTTTAGCTTTCCATGCTAAATACATTGGATCTAAAGGTACACAATGTCCACCAATCCCTGGACCTGGTTGAAAGGACATGAATCCATAGGGTTTTGTGGCAGCAGCTTCAATAACTTCCCAAATATTTATTCCCATTCTATCTGACATATGAGTTAATTCATTCATTAAGGCTATATTTACACTTCTAAATATATTTTCAAGTAATTTGGCCATTTCTGCTACTTTAGTAGAACTTACAGGAATAATTTTTTCTACAAAGGAACTATAAAGATTAATTCCTAATTCTAAACAGGTTTTGGTACTTCCTCCTATTATTTTAGGCGTATTCTTAATATTAAAATTCTTATTACCTGGATCCATTCTCTCTGGTGAAAAACATACAAAGAATTCTTTACCTACTTTAAAATTTCTTTCTGATTCAATAACATTAACAATCAATTCTTCTGTTGTACCAGGATATGTTGTACTTTCTAATATAATTAAAGTTTCTTTAGTTATATATTTTACAATTTTTTCTACAGCTGCATTTATATATGTTATATCAGGATCTTTCGTTTTATTCAAAGGTGTGGGTACGCAAATAATAATTACATCCATATTTGATATTATTGAATAATCATCACTTACAAATAAATTCTTGTTAATTAACCTTCTAATAAATTCATCATTCACATCTAGTACATATGATTTTGCCAATTTAAGACTTGTAAGTTTATCTTTAGAAATATCTATTCCAAAAACCTTAAATCCTACATTAGCTAATTCAACAGCTAACGGTAAACCTACATACCCTAATCCTATTACTGCAATTTTTGCGCTTTTATTTAGAACTTTAGACTTTAGCATCCTATTCACTCCCTAATTCATATTACGTTCAGATATTTCCTTTGATACTTTTTAAAAGAAATATACTTAGGAAGAATTAGTCTTTAATCCTATATATAAATTATAGACTTATATTGCCTAGTACTTTTAAAACTCATCTAATTAAGATTATCACCTTCTTTATATATCCTTCATAATCACTTTTGCATTTAGTTATGTGTCTTAACGCAAAATGATTAAGTTTCATACCTATTCTCCTTTACTTATTGTAATGTTTACACTCCATTCTTATTGTATTTCTTAAAACATCTGTTTTTTCCCTAATTAAAATCTCAAAGTTTTCATCACTAGAATAACCATTTTTTGACCATGAATATGGATGCATTAATATTTGTATCCTTTTATTATTTTGCAAATTAGTTTTATCTGGATACCCATACTGCCAGGTATTCATTGAGTCAGAAAAATATTTCACACGTAAATCATCATAGTTTTCTATATTATCTATATAGTGAAAATATTCATCCGAATATGCATTAATTAGTCCTTGAATTTTTAAATTTATAGCTAGGACTTGTTTTGAAGGTCTGTGAAAGGAAAATCTGTCAATAGGTAGACTTAGATAATTTTGTAAAGTTTCAACATCTTTAATTATATATTCTTCAATATTATCAATATGTTTTAATGCACCTAAATGTACATGCAATCCTATACTATGACCCATACTATATAATTTTCTAATCATGTTAATATTCTGTTTTGAAAGAATATTATAAGAATTATTTCTTAACTGAAAAAAATAACTAGAGGTTATATTACACTTTTCTTTTTCTAAAATAGCCATTTCATATGCCTTTTCTACTGAAAATTCAACATCATGTCTAATAATTATAAAATTTGAAGTACTAGAATTTATTTCTTTAAAATCCCTAATTTCTCCCACTTTCTTTATATTATCTATAATATTGTAATATTCACTATAAGAAAAATTTTCTTTCATAATAAAAGCTTCGCCTCCTGTTATATAGTTATGATAAATTTATATTATCTAATCTTATTACTATAATTTTGCGTTTATATATAGTTCTATCTTCTAAATATCCAACTTCCTACTTAATTCCATATTACGCTCCTATATTTCTTTTGGTACTTTTAAAATAAAAAAAACTAAAGGAATTAACCTTTAGTCCTACAAATATGTTATTTATCTTTGTTAAACCTAATATTTGTTTCTGCTCCATCATTATTATTAATAAGTTATTATATTCCTACTCTCTCCAGGCACATTCAAACTCTCATCAGTAACATTTATTTCCTTAATTCATAATATATAATAAAGATAATACTCAGACAAAAGCAAAAATAGAGTCCGTATGAAGGGAGACACAGTATAAAATGAAAGACTTTAGTATTATTTCTGTTGTAAAAAATCAAGAAGGCAAAGGCCTAGTTGTAGAAAGTAATCCTACAGATTACCCCTTAATTGCGAAGGGAAAACACGGAGCAATCTTTAAACTATCTGATGACCAATGCGTTAAAATATTTTTTCAGGAGAAGACAGCAGCTCAAGAAGCAGATGCATATAAAAGAATAAATGGCTCCATAATATGCCCTAAATTGTATGAAGTAGGACCTAAATATATTATTATAGAGTACATCGAAGGGTTAACTTTGAGTGAATATTTAGAGGGGAAAGAATTTATTTCAAAATCCCTAACAAAGAAGATTTTATTATTATTACAAGAAATAAAGAAGTTAGGCTTTACAAATATAGATATGGAGTTACAAAATACTATCATAACAAAAGATGGCGTTCTAAGATTAGTAGATTTAGCCTGTTCATTTTACTTAAATAGCAATCAGCCAAAACTTTTATTTAAAGATTTAGAATTTAGAGGCTTGTTAGATTTATTTATGAAACAAGTAAAAAAGATAAATTTTCAAACTTATTTAGAAATGAAAAGTTTGCATAAAGAATTTATAAGAAATCGCTCAGAAATAATTCAACAAAATTAATATTAAGTTATATAAAATTGCATTAAAACAGTGCCTAAAGTTTCATATCACTAACTTTCAAACTCTGCGTAAAATGTTAGGGTGATAGTATTTATCAAGATACTATCACCTTTATTATGTTAAAGCATATAGCGTTTAACATAATAAATGCATATGAAATTTTCATTTACAAAGTCCTTTTTCATCATTAGTAAAATAAGCAGTAGTTTTTCCAGGTTCTATATCAGTAACTTCTTTTGTTACATCAATAACTTTTCATGCACACTCATCACCTGCCTTCCAATTACCTAGGTTAAATTTACTCAACAATTATCAGTGTTAGAGATAGTCCACGTCTTACAATATAAGATTGCCAAGGTCTTAATTATGTTTGTAGAAAGATAGTGTTTTAAAGATTTAAAGGTGGAAAAAGAGAAAGTCAATAACTCTCATTAGTAACTTTCATGTTATTAATTCATAATATATAACAAAGTCAATACTTGGACAAAACCAACCCATAGAGTGCGTATGAAAGGAGATCTAGTATAAAATGGAAGATTTCAGTATGATTTCTGTTATGAAGAATCCAAAAGGAAAAGGCCTTGTTGTAGAAAACAATCCAACAGATTATAATTTTATTTCAAAGGGATGTCACGGCGCCGTTTTTAAACTATCTGCTGACCGATGTGTTAAAATATTTTTAAAAAATAAAAGTGCAGCACAAGAGGCAGATGCATATACAAGAATAAAAGGATGGACAAGATGTCCTAAAATATATGAAGTAGGGCCTAACTATATTGTTATGGAGTATATTGAAGGTTTAACTTTGGAAGAATATTTAAAAACAAAAAATTATATTTCAGAATCTATAACAAAGCAAATTTTATTAATACTACAAGAAATGAAAAAATTAGGCTTTAGTAGGATAGATATTAGATTGCATAATGCTATGGTAACTAAAGATGATACTATAAAAGTGATAGACTTAGTAAGTGAATTTCATAAAAAAGGTAGTATGGCAAAGCGTTTATTTAGAGGATTAGAAGTGCTAGGCTTATTAGACTTGTTTATAGCACAAGTAAAAGAAATAGATTTTAAAAGTTATTCAGAAATAAAGAGTTTACATGAAGAATTTTTAAATAATCGTTTATTATAATTAAACAAAATAATATTAAAGATATAATGGTGATAGTATTTGTACAAATACTATCACCATTATTATGTTAAAACATATTCAACTTACTTCCTAAATATAAAAATAATATTGCTAATAGAAATGAAATTATTGGTGCAATAATCCAAACTACAAATATTTTCCTAACAGATGAATTCTTTATAACTTCTTTAAATCCCAACTTGGCAGTTGCTAACCCTATAATCGCTCCAGTATTAAGTTGTACTAAAGATGCAGGAATTCCTTTTGTTACTGATGCAACTAGAAATAAACTCCCTGTTACTATAGAAATTACAACTGCACCTAAAGGAGCCACACTTATGATCTTTTTTCCAGTAGTTTCAAGTACGCTTGAACCGAATATGGAACTCCCTATACCAAAACACGGTGCAACAATTATTGTTGCTAATATCATACATAGTAATGAATATGTTGTATTAGATTGAAAACCCAATTCATTTAATAACATGGAAGTAATTGGGCCTGTAGCATTTGCCACATTATTTGCTCCTATAGAAAAGGCAACATAACAAGAAGAAAGAATAACAATATATTTCCATAAACTTTTTTCTGAAATTTGAATAAAATTAATTGTTTTTTTACACTTTAATGGTTCGAATATATATTTTCCAATTATATACATAATCATAAATGCAATTATAGGTAGAATAAACCATGTGGGAATTATTTCAAAAAATAGCCTTTGTGTTTTTAATTGATCAAAATAAATACCCACTCCTGTAATTGCAAACACCGTAGCTTGACTTGCTGATTGAGGCACTTTTAAAATATTGGCAAACATGATCGAAAGGGAAGTTGATAAAAGAATGATTGTCACAACTGTTATTGACATTACATTTTCTGAAATAATTCCTTTTCCAATTGTTTTTGTAACTTCTTCACTTGCAACAATAGCTCCAATTAAAACACATACACCAAACAAAACTGGAATTAAATCTATATTAATCAAATCAGCACCATACGCTACTGAAAACGATGGAGCAGTACCACTTCCCCCCATGTTAATTCCTAAAAACATAGCTACTAATAATGGAATTAACAAAACTGAAAACATTTTTTCACACCCTTTTATCATATTATCTATTCGTGTGTTATTAACTCTAATACTTTAAATACAGATTCTTCAATTGATAAGTTATTAGTATCTATTATCAAATCAGGAATTTCAGGTTCTTCATATGGAGATGATATTCCTGTAAAATTATCTAGCTCTCCCTTTTTTACTTTTTTATAAAGACCTTTTGGGTCCCTTTTTGCACATGTTTCTATACTACATTTTACATATATCTCAAGGAATTCATCTTTTCCAACTTTTTCTTTTGCAAATTCTCTCATCCTTTTGAATGGAGATATAGATGATACTAAAATTATTAATCCAGCGTCCTTAAACAATGCAGCCACTTCTGAAATTCTTCTGATATTTTCACCCCTATCTTTCTCAGAAAAACCCAAATCACAATTTAAACCATATCTTATATTGTCACCATCTAATCTATATACTACTTTTCCCCTTCTAATTAGCTCTTTTTCTACTTCTACAGCAATTGTTGATTTTCCCGATCCTGAAAGACCCGTAAACCATACCACTAACCCTTCCTGATTTAAGTTTTTACACCTGTCATCATAGGTAACATTTCCTTTATGCCAAACTATATTAGAATTTACTTTTCTCTTCATAGGCAAAACCCCTTATACTATCTATAAAAATCTTATCTATCATGGTTTAAATATTATTCCTTTATTCTGGAGTAAGGTTTTTATTTCTCTTACTGCTTTTTCCAAAGGGTCAGATGATGATATACGCAAGTCATATGATATATTGGTAGTTACATTTTCCCCTACCCAAATGGTCTCTATCCTTTCAGAATTTATGGTAGTTTTTATAATATCCAAATTATTTTGCGATAGCTCTACTGCTGTTAAAATTAATATCACACCTGCATCTATCATTATATTTGCTACCTCTGCTAATCTTCTTAAGGATTCATCTTTCCTATTATTTGTACTTGTTTTTATATCTGCATCGACTCCATATAATACATTTCCTATTCCTAAAAAGTATACGATTTTTCCATCATTAAACAATATTTTTTCCAATGCCTTTGCAATGGTTTTTTTCCCTATATTTTTTTCACCTGTTATTAATATCAAAGTAGGTCTTTGATTATATTTTTCTGATCTTTCTTCTTGTGTAATCATGCTTTTTTCCCATTTATAATTTCTAATCAATACTTTTTCTCTCACCCAGTTTTCTTTATCTTCTAACCCTTTTAAAATAATTCCTCCTCCTGCTATTGAATAGTTATCTACGATTACAAATCTGCTTGTCTCCACAATCTCATGGGCAAGATCAAAAGCCACTGCTTTATCAAGCTTTAATACACATTCTGCAACATCATGCTTTTCTATTTTATCCTTTCTTATACTCTCTAAATTAGATGCATCTATTATCTTATTTAACTGTTCTATTTTTACACCAACCTTTGCTGTTCCTAATTTCAATGAATATTTCTTACCCATTTCCATAGGCTCTTTTCCAAGCCAAAACAAATTAACTTTTATTCTCGTTGTTACCTTTGGATTTAATTCTTTATAAAGTGTTGCTATTTCTCCTCTTTTTATAAATATTTGTTCTTCTAATGTAAATCCTACTGAATATCCAGTAGACACAGTTTTTTGATTTTCTTTATTAAATGATTCTATCTTTTTTACTTTACTTTTTTTGCCTGATGGATAAAATACTACTTCATCTCCAATACTTAACTGTCCAGCTAATATTCTACCTGCTAATATTCTTCTGTTATCATTATTTTTTGTGAACTTATACACATCTTGTATAGGCATTCTAAATGGTTTATTAATAGGTTTTTCTTCTGCCTTAAAACTATCTAATGTTTCTAAAACTGTTTCACCCTTATGCCAATTCATATTTGTTGAATTTATTGCTATATTATCTCCCATCATTCCACTTACTGGAATAAAGGATTTTACTTCTATATCTAGTTTCTTAAAGAAATCTTTTAATTCATTTACAATATTTTTATAGATTTTCATATCATAGTTCACTAAGTCCATTTTATTAACCAAGACGGATATTTGTTTAACCCCAAGCATTGATAGCATATATGCATGTCTTCTAGAATTTTCCTTTACTCCTTCTTTTGCATCTACAACTAATAGTGCTGCTTCGGCTCTTGATGCTCCTGTCACCATATTCTTCAAGAATTCTAAGTGTCCCGGAGCATCTATTATGATATAATTTCTCTTTTTAGTCTTAAAAAAGCATCTTGCAGTATCTATTGTTATACCTTGTGCTTGTTCATCCTTTAATGCATCTAGTAAAAAAGCATATTCAAAGGGCTTTGAATTCCTTCTACATATTTCTTTTACTTGCTCTAATTTACCTTTAGGTAAAGAATTGGTATCTGCTAAGAGTCTTCCAATAATGGTACTTTTACCATGATCTACATGTCCTACAATTACAATATTCATATCTTCTTTACATATAGCCATCTTTTCTCAACTCCTCTAATCCCCCACAATCTTCTTTATCTTGCTCTCGTCCTGATCTTTCAGCTATATTTGAAAACTTTCCAGTTTTTAATTCTTCTATTATTTCATCTACATTTTTAGCTGTTGATTCTACTGTTTTCGTGCATGGTTCACACCCTAGGGATCTATATCTCTTTCCTTTCCCTTGATCAAAGTATAGGGATACAATGGGAATATTTTCTCTTTTTATATATTCCCATATATCTAACTCTGTCCAGTCAAGTAAAGGATGAATTCTTACATGAGTTCCCTTCTCAAAACCTGTGTTAAATTGATTCCAAAATTCTGGAGGTTGATCTCCTAGATCCCAACTACTATTCTTATGTCTTGGTGAAAAATACCTCTCCTTCGAACGAGTTCCTTCTTCATCAGCTCTTATTCCTACAATGACTCCTGTATATGGCTCTGTGTTTTTATCTATTTCATATTTACCTGTTTCATGATTCATTCTATATCTTGGCCAATTACCATTTAGTGTGTTTGTTAATGCTTCCGTCTTTAATTTCTTACAACACTGTATTCTTGTAACATTCCCATCAGGAAATGTCTGTTTATTTTCTAAAGCATCCTTATTCTCTCCATAAATCATATCTAGTTTCCATTTCAGTGCCAATTTATCTCTATACTCTATCATTTCTGGTATTTTATAATGGGTATTTATATGAATTAAAGGAAAAGGTACATGACCAAAAAAGGCTTTTCTAGCAAGCCATAATAGTACTGTACTATCCTTTCCTATTGACCATAGCATGCAAAGATTTTTAAATTCACTATATGCTTCTCTAAAAATATAAACACTTTTAGATTCTAATCTGGCTAAATGATCCATGTTGGGTTCCTCCTTTTCTTCTACATTATTATATTCAGTTATTTTAAAATATGTTATAGTTTAAAACTTCCTGATTTATAGATCTTTGTTACATAAGGCATATTCAAAAAATAAATTAGTCATTTCACTGATTATTTAAATTATTTTCTTCGTTATGGAATCGCTTACATATGTTCAATATCCTCGCTCACCATGCCTTGAAAACAATCCAAATCCCTCAGGAAATTGACTAGTTTATTTTTTTCATATGCCTAAATATTAAATAAATATAAGATGTACTAGTAAAAATAAAAAAGATATGTAACACCAAACAGACCATCTATCAAATAAATCCCTTATGAAATTAGCTTCTTCTAAAAAAAGAACAAGCATCCTTAGAAACGATTCAAATACTGCAAGGAAACTTGTTCTTTAGAATTTAACATAGTAGTCTTTATTTTTTTACCATAATTTAGTTAATAAATATTTCAGAAAAAATCTTTTACTAATTTTTTACTTACTTTACGTAAACGCTTAAAATTTTCTATATTATCAGCTGGACTTCCTGCTAAAATTTCATTATCTCCAAATGATTTGGTAATAACCGTCCCTATACCAACTATACTGTTTTTTCCTAAAGTAACCTTTTGAATTATAGAACTATTTGGTCCAATCCAACAGTTTTCTCCAATCACAACACTTCCACTTACTTCTACACAAGCTGTAATAAATGTTGACTTTCCCACTTTACAATTATGTCCTATATGAATATGATCATCAGTCATAACGAAATCCTCTATTATAGTTGGCTCAATTGTTCCTGATACAACCGTATTTAAAGCTCCTATATCAACATTATTACCTATAATAACACCTCCAATATGCGGAATCCTTATAGTAGATCTATCTAAATCCCTCTCCACACCAAATCCATCTCCTCCAATCACACTATTTTCTCTAATTATTGTATTATTTTTTATTTGAGTACATTTTCTTATTTTTACTCCCGATTTAATAATACAATTATCTCCAATTGTAACATCATGATCAATAAGAACAAACGGTTCTACAATAGTGTTTTGTCCAATTATTACATTTTCTCCAATTGTAATATTATTTTCAAGTTGTGTATATTTCTTAGCCTTCTTATTTTTTTCAAGTATATAGTGTAATATTGAGGCATAGTGTTTTCGTGGATTATCTACATATATTATCTGGTTATTTTCTTTAATTTTGTCATTTATTATTCTTACATTTTCAGATAATAATATTAAGCTGTTTATTATATTTCTTAAGTTATTTTCATCTGCATTTGACCACTTATTCACAAAAATAAGACAATTGTTTTTTGGATTCATATTTGTTGAAACATTAGTTATTCTAATATTTTTAGTAATTTGGTCTTTATATTCCCCCTTTACCTTTAGGTCTTGAGTATTAAAGACAAATTTACTTATCAAGTTATACCTTCCCCCTTCTTATATGTTTTCGCCATATAATTTTATAATTATATACAAAAGTAATTCTAACTAAACTTTAGAATATATTAAATTATGGAAAATTGCTTTTTTTAATGTTACTCCGTTCAAAATAGTTTTTCTATCCTTATAATTATTATCTTCACCTAAAGCTAATGTTATGGGCGTATTAACCGTATATTTTGCAGGTGTAATCGTAAAACAATATTTTTTACCTTTGGAGTCTAAAATTGGGTCAAACATTATATCAAAAAAACTATTATCCTTAATTCTATGAATATCCAAATTTACCTCTCTAATAATATGATTGCGGTTTTCATCTTTTATAATTAATTTATAAGGCGTCACGATTTTCTGCCTATAAGTAGATATATAAAGATATATTCCATTTAAATTAGCCTTAGGTGAATAGAATTCTTGAATAAATCGAGTATCTTTTTTTATACAACCTATATTCTTAATTTTGCATTTAGACAAATATAGGCCACAGGAAACTATATCGTACTTTTCCAATCTTTCCTGATTATTATGGAATCCACATTTAAAGTATCTCGTTTCCCTTATATTTTCATCTATTATATTGTATTTAGTTTTATTTTTCCAAGCTACGAAGTTAAAACTTATTTGATCTCTTATACTAGACTTTGAAATTTCATTCCACCAATCTTCCATCAATTTTATTACATCAGGATCATTATGTCTTCTTACAAGAATCCCACTCTCAATTAGCCCATTATTTTGAGGATATCCTATTGATTTATACTTCCATATCTGTCTTTTTATAATATCTTCATTGTCTTTTTTCAGCCTAATACAAGCATTAGCTTCATCGTATATGCAGTTTCTGTGACGGTGTTTGAAACATGCAATAGAAGCATCCCCTAGATTTAAATCAATGAAGGGTTTAATATCATCTACAATATCTACACACCCATCTATCCATATACTATACTCATAATCCGAAAAATATAAATGAGGCAAAATCTTATATCTTCTTACATTTCTTCTTGGATCATTATACCAATTTTCAATAGGTACTATATCCCATATTTTTGACTTTAATTTCATATCATCAGTAAAACAAACATAATCACAATTTTTTGATATATACTTAGGCTCTCTTAACTCATCATAATTCTCACTAATTGCCGTATAAACAACTATTTTTTTTTTCCTATTAGACAATTTAGTCAAATGTATCTCCTCCTAATAAATCTGGGGCTTCAAGTCCACCATTCATACCTCCTAATAGAATAATGTTATCTCCCTCACATTTTTTTGTCACATTTCTTGTATCATAAACAATTTTAGAATTATTTATGATAAATTGATAATCTATACTACTATGATCTGTAATGATAGCCACTAAATCAGCTTTTTGTAAATTTTCTTTAGTTAATTCTTGTGAATATATAATTTCATTTTCATTATAAAAATATGATACATACGAATCGTAATATGATACATTTGCTCCCTTATCTTTTAATAGTTTAAATATTTCTATGGCTGGAGATTCACGTAAATCATCAATATCTTTTTTATAAGCTAAACCAATAATTAATATATTGGAATTCTTAGCAGATTTCTCTTCATCGTTCAATATATCAATAATTTGATTCATCACATATCTTGGCATATTGCCATTAATATCACTTGCTAATTCGATAAATCGACTATAAAAATCCAGCGTTTTAGCTTTCCATGATAAATACATTGGATCTAAAGGTATACAATGCCCTCCAATCCCAGGACCTGGTTGAAAAGACATAAATCCATAAGGTTTTGTGGAAGCAGCTTCAATAACTTCCCAAATATTTATCCCCATTCTATCTGACATATGAGTTAATTCATTCACTAAGGCTATGTTCACACTTCTAAATATATTTTCAAGTAATTTAGTCATTTCTGCTACCCTAGTGGATCTTACCTTAATAATTTTTTCTATAAATAAACCATAAAGAGTACTTCCTAATTCTAAGCAAGTTGAAGTACTTCCCCCTATTATTTTGGGCGTATTCTTAATGTTAAAATTCTTATTAGCTGGATCTACTCTCTCTGGTGAAAAACATACAAAGAATTCTTTTCCTACTTTAAAATTCTTTTCTGATTCAATAACATTGACAATTAATTCTTCTGTTGTTCCAGGATATGTTGTACTTTCCAATATAATTAAAGTTTCCTCCCTCATATATTTCACAATTTTTTCTACAACAAAATTTATATATGTTATATCAGGATCTTTCGTTTTATTTAGAGGTGTGGGTACACAAATAATAATTACATCCATATTTGATATTACAGAGTAATCCTTGCTTACAAATAGATTCTTATTAATTAATCTTCGAATAGATTGATCCTTAACATCTATTACATAAGATTTTCCCGATTTAAGACTTTCCACTTTATCTTCAGCAATATCTATTCCAAAAACCTTAAATCCTATATTAGCTAATTCAACAGCTAATGGTAAACCCACATACCCTAATCCTATTACTGCAATTTTTGCGTTTATATTTAGAATTTTATTTTCCAACATTCTATTCCCTCCCTATTCTATATTACGTTGATATATATTTTTTTGATACTAATTTGAAAATAAAAAACTAAAGGTATCAACCTTTAGATATCTATTTTTTTACTTGTTCTATAAACAAGTCCAACAAGGCTGTAAATTTCAAATCTTTAAACTAATATCATATAAATTAACGCATTGCACCAGTAATTTACTAGTGCAATGCAATATTTTCATATTATAATATACCGTATTTATTTTTAAAATGTATATATTTTTCTTTTGCAAATTGATACAATTCAATATCTAGTTCATTCATTTCTTCTATCTTCCTGATTATTTCTTCTGGTATTTCTGCTACACTAGGATGTTTTACCACATGCTTATTTTTATACTCAATAGGTTCCCAACCAAAGATATTTTCCAATATGGATAATCCTTTATCAAATTCTTCAGTAATTCCAAAGAAGCAAAAATATTCCATCAAATGTTTTTTCGCCTTTTCTAAATCTTGTTTATTAACTGATGAATCACGCTGTATTTTTTCATTTCCACAAAGTAACCTAGTCATCCCATTACTTAATTTATTCTTAGGTCCTTCTTCAATAAACTTCTCAAGAGTTTTCATTCTTTCCATTATATTTTCTATTTCTTTAATAGTGTATTTTTTTTTCTTAAGCCTAGCAGGGTTTTTCAAATAATAGTATAAAGAAATAATTCTTTCAACTGGATTTCTTAAAAAAGTAATATATGTGAATTCTTTAGGTAATAATTCATGAATTCCAAAAGCATAGTGTCCAAAAATATAATTCAGTTTTTTACGTTCATCATAACTAAGTTTCTCTAATTTTAAAATTCCTTTACACTTTGAGATGTTTGGATAGCTTGCTATAGCCATTCTCTCATCTTCTTTAAATCTCTTCTTCAGTATCCCATGTAAAGTACCTCCTGCAGTCTTAGGAATATGAAGAAATAATAAAGTTTTTTGCATATTCATCCTCCTAATGAAAATAATCCTATGCCATAAACGCCTTGTTCAACTACTAACTTTTTTATATTATAATTCAACAATAAGTCTATGCATTTCTAAACATATTATTGAGAGTATAATAATGTATGAAAAATCCAATTTTCAGGTTCTTTCCCAATAGTATCCTCTTCAACTTTACTTGAACACATAGTTACTTTCCTCACACATTTAATATCTTTCTTTAAATTTATTCTTATTAATAATTTCATTTAAAAATAGTAATTTATCCCATGCTTCTTTTCTTGTTTCATCTCCTATTACTTTTGAGTTATATTGTTTTAAAAGACAAGTATTACTTTTCTGTATATTATATGCATAAATAACCTTCTTGGTTAAATTTTGTATATCAATAAATTCATTACCATACTCACAGGCAACTGCCAGAACCAAATCAAATTTTTCCATAATATTCACTAAATTTTCTTTTGAATTATAGAATATATGGCAACAACTTTCATTAGTATTATTTTCTAATATCATATTTTTTAAATTTTCTTTAACTGCTATTTTAATATTTAATCCACATTGAGTTAAAATATTCATCTCTTCAATAATTAATTCCATATCTACGTCTTTTTCATTAAACAAAAATAAAACTGATTTTGAAACAACCTTTTTGAATTCCCATAATTTGTCTAAGGTTATTTTTACATTTTCTCTATTCATTTTTAACACCTTATTGTTCATAACTTCATTAACATATTCTTTTATAATCTTTTCTCCTTGTTTTTCTCTTAACAACTTTCGTGCACTTTTACATAAAGCTAATCTCTTCTCAGGTGTAAAACTTTTAGTTTTATTATGATATACATAACAATGATCAGCAATGCGTAAATTAAATCCTGCTTTTTTTACCCTAATACTATAATCATCTTCTTCTCCATATCCTTTTGGAAATGTTTCTTCATCAAAATAACCTACTTTATTAATTACTTTTCTTTTAATCATATAACAAAAACCATTTACCAAAGGAACCCTAGGAAATTTTTTTAAAGTTGAAAATTCTACAAGTAAAGACATAATTTCCAAATTTATTCCCTTTGGCAATAAATTTAAATCATATCCTATCTCACCTTTTAATCTAGGGGTACTTTGCCAACTAGCCGCATTTGATAACGGACCTATAACACCTGTCTTTGAGTCATACTTTGCACATTCAATTAGTTTCTCGATCCACCCTTTTGTGACAATCGTATCGCTATTTAATAGAATTACAAACTTACTTTTCGATACTCTAAGTCCTTCATTTGCTGAAACAGTATATCCTTTAGCAATATCATGTCTAATCAATACACAATCATTTTCTTTTGCAAATTCATTTAAGTATTCATTCACATTTTCATCACTTCCATCATCTACTATAATCAAGTTAAAATCTATGGTCTTTTTTTTAAATATCGAATCAAAACATTCTTTTACATATTCTAGTGCATTATGAACACAAATAATTATATCAACTATTGCTTTTCCACTATTACCTGTATTATTAATTTTATTACTATACATTTTCACACCTCATTTTTTAAGTAACTATTTACTTCGTATCTTCTACCATTTTTATAAATAAATTTATATGCAATTTTAAAACCATCTATATTTATATCCTTTTCTGTTACATTATTATATTCAACTCTTTAAAATATGTTGTATTTTAAAATTTCTTCCCTATATAGATTTATTGGTTTTAAAATTGCTTTATACTGAATATAAAATTTTTTTCTCCAAAAACTTATATTATAGATATCTATAGTATAAGAAAAGGAGTCCTAATCATGGGTAGACCAGCGATGCCAGTAACAACATTA
>NZ_JAOART010000108.1 GCF_025210435.1 Anaeromicrobium sp. | reverse complement strand
GGAAAATATATTGAAAATCTTTGGAACCCTGGAACGTCACAACATCCTATGCTACTCCAACATGACACATGAACCTATATACGAAGATTCACACTTTCGCTTGTGACAAGGACTTGGGTGGAAAAAATTTTCAATATATTTTCCTGAAGTAGGCTCACATAACTCAAGTTTGAAAATGATAAATCTATAGAACACAAAGGGATGATAAATTATGAAAAATATTGTATTAATAGGTATGCCTGGTTGTGGAAAAACTACCATAGGAAAAAAAGTTGCCCACAATTTGAATAGAGTATTCATTGATATAGATGAAGAGATAGAAAAGATAGCAGGAAAAACTATTCCTGAGATATTCAAAAGAGGAGAAAGTTATTTTAGGGAAATGGAGACGAAGGCCACTGAGATTGTTAGTGAAAAAACTAATGGAGTAATATCCACAGGTGGAGGAATAATAAAGAATCCATATAATGTGAAGATAATTAAGAGAAATGGAGTAATTATTTTTATAAATAGGCCTATAGATAATATATTAGAGGATATAGATACGGAAAGTAGGCCTCTTTTGAGTAAGAAGGAAAATTTGTTCAAGTTGTATGAAGAAAGATATGATTTGTATAAAAAATATTGTCATATGGAAGTTATGAATGATAGAAGTTTAGAAGAGATTATAAAGAATATAATAAATTTTTTGAATATGCCTAAAGCTTAAATAATCAAGAAATTACAGATAATCACATATTTTGTATATATGTGATTTTTTATATAGAAAAAAATATATTTTACTGGTAAATCATATGCCTAATCATTTAAAAATAAAATAAATCGCAAGAAATGACAAAAAATTGTAGGTTAATATTGTAAAATTAGTTAAATAATGTAATGTTATGTAATGATTAAAGATTACTATAATATTAAAATGCTTTAATCACATAAAAATAGGGAGGAAATAGGGTGAAAGATTCAAATAATTGTCTTTGTCTTGTAGAACCAGAAATAATCGCTGAAAAATATGAGTTTAATGGAGAAAAATTTCAAACGTATAATGAGTTTATCTCACAGCTATTGAAAAACTATGAGGATTATTTTAATCATATAGATGAAAATATGTTACCTAATAGGGATAAGGAAGTGTTAATGAAATTATTTAACTATCATATTAACAATGTGGGAAATCCAGATGGCCAATGTAAATATGGATTGGAAACAAGGGAAATTGAATTGAAATTATTAAATAAAATATTCAAATATTTACATCTAAATCCTTATGGAGGAAGTGATACAAATACTTTTGGATATTTTACATTAGGTCATAAGGAAGCATCAATTTTTGCTCTTAAATCAGCAAAGACAAAATTTAAAAAAGAAAAATTAGAAACCCTTTTAATGGGTTATGGAAAAATTCCATTGAGTATGTATGAATCAGCAGTTTTGTTAAATATAGAGAAACAAATAATTGTGGAAGATGAAGGAAAAGAAATTTTAGGCCATTTTAAAAATGAAGATTTAAAGAAGAAAGGTATATTCTTCACAATTTCATTACCAAACCAGTATACGAAAGAAGAGATGAATAAAATAAAAAATATTATTAGGGAAGTAAGGAAAAATTTTACAAATTCATATATTCATTTAATGGTTCATTCTATTAATGATCTAAAGGTCCTTTCAGGAGGGATGAATCTATTAGAGAAAAATGAATCTCATGTATATATTGACTCTGTATCTATTAGTTGTACTTGTGCAAAGTCATCTTACTTAACAGGACTATTAATAACTAGTGTGGAAGTGCAAAAATATTTTAATGATGCTACTGTTCAGTATATAGGTGCAGAAGACAGCACTGTTGTTGGTTCTAGAAATGGAAACTTTCTTTTCTTTGATGATTATTTTTTCAATAGATTTAGTTTAGATGAAATAGGTGAGTTAAAGAATCTGAGGGAAGAAGAATTAAGTGAAGTATTTGCTAAAAATCAATTATTAGAAAAGGATTATCATGGGTACAAAACCTTTATGGAAAAATTAAAAATTCTAAAACCCATGTCAATGGGTTATCCCATTAACCAACTTTGGGATGATAGTCAATTAAATAATTTGTTTGAAATGTTAATAAAAGAGAGTATTATGTACAATACATGTAATGGAATTTTTTCAGTAGACTTAAATTTAGATACAATAAAAAATCCTACATATGATACTTCTTATACGGATAAATTTGATAATGAAATTATTAGTTTTTATAAAAATATATTTTTCCACGAACAGGTACAGGAAAAATTCACAGGATATGTAACAACTGGTGGAACAGAAGGAAATTATATAGGATTACTTACGGCAAAGAGAAAATTCAAAGAGAATGGGGTATTGTTTTTAACTGGAGAGACTCACTATAGTCTATCAAAGGGAGCAGCCATATTTGATATAAAAACAGAAAAAGTTGAACATGATCCCATATGGGGAGAAATGGATTATACTTCATTAAAAGAAAAAATCATCCTAAATAAAAGGTTAAATCCAAACTTAGGAGCTATCATAAATATTAATTTAGGAACAACTATGAAAGGTTCTATTGATAAGTTAAAAAAAGTTGGAGAGGTTTTAAGGGAATGTGAAATGCCTAGAGAACAAGTATATATCCATTGTGATGGAGCATTACACGGACATATTTTACCTTTTTTAAGTACATATGAAGAAATAATACCTTTTAAACTATCACCAGAAGATGAAAATTATATGCCTATAGACTCCATAGCTGTAAGTGGACATAAGTTTTTAGGAGCTCCATTTCCATGTGGTATAGGAATTTTTAGAAAAAGCAATATAGATATTATTATGAATGAAATAATATCAAATCTTACATCTATTATTGAAAATAGCAAAAATGTATATACGGATGAAGATGTTCAAGATTATTTTCATAAATATGGAACGATTATTACAGGATCTAAGAATTCATACATGTCTGTTGTTATTTGGAAAAGAATATGTGAGTTAGGAGAAAAGGGATTAGGCGAGTTTGCACAAAATACTATGGAAGTTAGTAGATATGCGGAACAAAGGCTGAAGGAAGTAGAAAAAGATACCAATATAAGGCCATTTAGGAATGAAAGTTCAAATATTATCATTTTAAAACCTTCTCCTAGGGCTAAGATTAGAGAAAAATGGGGAATGCCTGAGGTAATAGATGAAAATAACCACTCCGTATCTCATCTTGATATTATGCCCCATGTTTCACCAGATGTGATTGATGAGTTTATAGATGACTTAATGGCAAAATAAAAGGAGAGGAGAGGAGGTTACAAGTATGAGAAGAATATCTTACAAAATAGCCCTGGCTATTATTTTATGTACATTACTAGTGTCTGTGGGAATAAGTGCTGTGAGCTATGTAAAATGTAGTGAGATTATTAGCAATGATGCAAATGATAAAATGTTATTGACTGTACAAAATAAAGCAAATGAATTTGATAAAATGATGAATTCCCTTGAAGGTTCAGTAGATAATTTAGGAAATAGCATTTCAGGAATATATGATGAGAGTAAATTAAGTGATCCTAATTATATGGACACTTTTATTAAAAGTATCCATCCCCTAGTTTATAATGGTGCAAGAAGTGCAAAGGGAAATATTGATGCTTACTTTGCATTTAATCCAGAATTAATTCATGGAGATAAGCTTTATCAATCAGTATATCTTATAAACGACAGGGGTGATTATGAAAATGTGGGAGATGCTACACCCCTTGAAGATTTAACTCCTTCAAATGAAAATGCAGCCTGGTACTTTAGACCTATTAAAGGAGGACAAGGCATATGGAGTAATCCTTACTATGATGAAAATTTAAAGGCTAATGTGATTACATATTCTTCACCCATTTATAAGGGAAATAAGTTAATTGGTGTTGTGGGTATGGATATAGATTTTACATTTATTGAAGAGAATGTTTTATCTATGAAATTATATACTAGTGGATATACTACCTTATTAAATTCAAATAAGGATATTATTGTACATCCTACAATAAAGGAGAAGATTAACCTAAAAGATCTAGGGGGTAATGCATTTACAAAACTAGAAGCTATTATAGATGAGAAACTTTTAGGTATTCAAGAAACAGAATTTGAAGGAATAGATAAAATAACTAGTTTTTCAAAAATGGATAATGGATTTATAATTATGGCCACAGTCCCTAAGAGTGAAATTTTAGCACAAGCACGGGAAATGCTAATTTTCCAAAGTTTTATACTAATAGGTGTGTTAATTATTTCTATGATAGGTGCCTATTATACGGGTAAAATTATCACTAAGCCTATTCATAATTTAATCAATCTAATGGCATATGCTGAAAAAGGCGATTTTACAATTAGGTCAGATAGTAAAAGTTCAGATGAATTTGGGAAACTTACAGATAGCTTTGAAAATATGGTACAGGGACAGAAAAATATGATGCTAGAAATAAAAGAGGTGTCAGCACTTGTGGATTATGATGCAAAGGGTTTAAATGAAGTAGCTGAAAAAATTAATCATTCATCCAATGAAGTGGCAAGTTCCATAGGTGATGTGGCACAGGGAACCAATTATCAAGCCCAAGATTTAGCAGAGATTACTAATCAATTAATAAATTTTGGTGATGAAATGGATAATGTTGCAAAACTTGTTTCAGAAGTGAGCAATAAAACAAATTCAATTAATTCAAAGGCTAATGTAAGTAACGATCAGTTAGAAAAATTAATATCATCCATAGAGGTTATGAATAAAGCTTCTACCAGTGTAAAAGAAAATATTTCAATATTAAGTGAAAATATTAAACAAGTAAGTCAAATTACAGAGGTTATTAATAGTGTATCAGAACAAACTAATCTTTTAGCACTAAATGCAGCCATTGAAGCGGCAAGAGCGGGGGATGCGGGTAAAGGATTTGCAGTAGTAGCAGATGAAATAAGAGGATTAGCTGAACAAGTAAAACAATCTTCTAGCAATATAAACCAATTAATTAGTAGTATTTCAAATGATGCTGAAACAGCAGTAGATAGGGCAGATCATGTAAGTGTACAGTTAATAGAACAAGAAAGAATTGTTAGAGATTCTATTAAAACCTTTAAAGATGTCATAAGTGAAGTGGAAGCAGTCATTCCAAAGGTTACACATATTGATGTTGTCACATCAGATGTGATTGGAAAGAAAGAAAATATTATCGAAAAGGTACAGTCTGTATCGGCAGTATCTGAAGAAGTATCGGCTGCAACGGAGGAAATTGCGGCTACAATTCAGGTGGTCAGTGAAGCCACAAGAGATATTTTAGATACAAGTGTGGAACTAAGAGAACGTTCTGATTCTATGCAAGGAAATATTGAAAGATTTAAACTTTAGGCATATGAAAAAAATAAACTAGTCAAGTCTCTGAGGGATTTGGATTATTTTCAAGGCATGGTGAGTGAGCATATTAAACATATGTGAACGACTCCATAACGAAGAAAATAATCCAAATAACCAGTGAAATGACTAATTTATTTTTTGAATATACCTTAAGTAAAAATTATGAATCTAATATGGGGGGATTATCCTATAGGATTCCTTTTTATATGATGACATGGAAAATATTTGTAAAGAAATTCATTGAATTTTTTGTAAATTCATTTATCATATAAGTAAGGGGGGATTTTTATGAAGATAGAAGGTTATAGAGATTATCTAATTAAGGACAAAGGTAGAGATGAAGTTGACAAAATCATGGAGGTTTTAGGTAAGTTAGAAGCTGAGTATAAAATTGCGTTAGATGAAATGGTCAAAAGGGAAGAGGAAGTGCAAAGATTGAGAACTACTATTTATTTTGACACGGATCTTACGCCAAGGGATAAAAGAATGTATCCTGAAGTTTTAAAATCCTATTATACTTTTGCCACAGGAAAAGAACTGCCACCCATGAGATTCAAAAAGAAGGGTCAAAAATATAACTCATGAGAAAACTGTTTTATAAATTGTTTATGAAAAAACATATGATTAATGATAAATTTTAAGGACACGGATTTAAGTCGTGTCCTTTATTTTATTGGAATGGAAAAACTTACGACAATAGGATTAACTGACCTGTTGTATAAGCACATTCTATAATAAAGATAGAGAAGATAAGATTTTTCTATTGGATTATTATGTAAATGAAAATTATAATGAAATTTGTAAGATTATAAGGCATATGAAAGAAGGGGTCTTTATGAAATATAATTTTGATGAAGTAAGGAATCGTTTAAATACAAATTGTATAAAATGGGATGGATTAGAAGAAGTATTTGGTATTGTAGATAAAGATATACTACCTTTATGGGTAGCAGATATGGATTTTAAGGCTCCTAAGTGTGTATTAGAGGCTATTATGAATAGGGCTGAACACGGTATTTTTGGATATGCTGGAGGATATGATACATATTATGATGCAGTAATTCATTGGATGAAGCATCGTCATAATTGGAATATAAAAAAAGAATGGATTGTATTTACACCAGGAGTTGTTACGGCATTAAATATCCTAGTAAAAGCATTGACTAACCCTAATGATAAAGTAATCATTCAATCCCCCGTATACCCACCATTTTTTAAGGCAGTTAAGAATAATGGATGTGATGTAGTTTCTAATCCTTTGAAGTTTGATGGAAGAAAATATGTAATGGATTTTCATGATTTAGAGAAAAAAATTGATGATAGGGTAAAACTTATGTTTTTATGTAGTCCCCATAACCCAGTAGGAAGAGTGTGGAGTGAAGAAGAATTAAAAAGGCTTGGAGATATTTGTATTAAAAATAATATAATCCTTGTATCTGATGAAATTCATGCTGATTTAGTATTAAAAGGTCATGAGCATAGACCCTTTCCTTCAATAAGTGAGGAGTTTGCTCAAAATACTATTGTTTGTACAGCCCCAAGTAAGACTTTTAATATTGCAGGTCTTCAAATGTCAAACATTATTATCCCAAATGAAAAAATAAGAAATAAGTTTTTAAATGAAAGGGAAAGCTGTGGAATTTCAAGGCCAAATGTATTTGGAATAGAAGCATTAAAAGCAGCATATGAACATGGAGAAGAATGGTTAGATGATTTATTGGTATATATAGAAGAAAATTTAAAATTCTTAACAAAATATATAGAAGAAAATATCCCAAAAGCAAAGGTAATCCAACCTGAAGCTACATATTTAGTATGGCTAGATTTAAGAGAGCTAGGATTGAATAAAAATGATTTAGAAAATCTTATTCATAGTAAAGGAAAGCTATTGTTAAATCAAGGATATACCTATGGAGAAGAAGGAGAAGGATTTGTAAGAATAAATATTGCTTGTCCACGATCTGTATTGAAAGAAGGACTAAGTAGGTTGAAAAAAGCTGTATATACCCACATATAGGAAAAAATCATAGATGAAGATTAATTATAGATTTCGTATTTATAAACCAGCTTTATGTGTGCCTATTTCAGGAAAATATATTGAAAATCTTTTCCACCCAAGTCCTTGTCACAAGCGAAAGTGTGAATCTTAGTATATAGGTTCATGAGTCATGTTGGAGTAGCATAGGATGTTGTGACGTTCCAGGGTTCCAAAAATTTTCAATGGTTTCCCTTATAGGCAAGTTACTGTATAAAGAAATCTTAGCGTTACGAAATCTATATACATATGGTAATATTCTCAGCTTGACCTTTGTGGTTATACATAATTTTTTTATAAAAGGGGAGGATTAATATGTTTAAGAAGAAGAAATTAGGAATACTGTTAGCAGTATTAGTAATGAGCACTATGCTATTTGCAGCATGTGGTAAAAAGGAAGAGGTAAAAACTGATGGAAGTGCACCTCAAGAGGTTGAAAAAGTAATGAGAGTTGGAACAGGTGGTACATATAATCCATGGTGTTTTAAAGAAAATGATAAGCTTCAAGGATTTGAAGTAGATCTTTGGAATGAAATAGGAAAAAGATCAGGATATAAGATTGAATTTACAGTATCAAAGTTTAGTGGATTAGTTGGATTGTTAGATGCTGGTCAAATTGATACGGTGGCACACCAAATGTCCATTACGAAGGAGAGACAAGAAAAGTATAATTTCACTGAACCATATGCTTATAGTAAATACGATTTTATAGTAAAAAAAGATAGCCCTTATGAAAAAATAGAAGATTTGAAAGGTAAAAAAGTTGGAGCTTGGTTAGGTGGAAATGGAGAAAAAACATTAAGAGCATTAAATGAAGAATATGAACTTGGTTTAGATATGTCATTTTATGATGGAACTCCTTTAGAAAAGGAAGTAGAAATAGAAAGACTTGATGCATGCTGGCAAGGGGCAGTTAAATCTCAAACAGTGATAACTAAAGGAAATTTAGATGTAAAACTAATGGGAGCAGATACAGAAATAGGTGCTGAAATCAATGCATATCCATTCGCAAAAAGTGAAGATGGCAAAAAAATGTCAGAAGAGATTAGCAAAGTGATTAAAGAGATGCATGAGGACGGAACACTAACTGAACTATCTAAAAAGTGGTTTGGCCTAGATACCACAAAAAAGTAATAATTTAGTGAGTGATTAGAATATGAATGTTTTCAGTTTTAAGTTTGCATTGAGGCTACTTCCCTTAATGCTAAAATATCTCCATGTGACCCTTTTTATGTCTGTATTATCTTTAGTATTTGGGTTGATGATTGGAATTATGATTGCGTTAATTATTCAAACTAAAATAAAAATTTTGTATCCAATTACAAGGATATACGTTTCCTTTTTTAGAGGAACACCACTTATAGCACAATTGTTTTTCTTATATTTTGGATTAGTTCAGATTTTTCCAAGCTTAAAGGGAATGGATGCTTTTACGGCTGCAGTTATAGGACTAAGCTTAAATGCTTCAGCATATATGTCTGAAACTATTAGAGGTGCCATATCCTCTGTAGATAAAGGACAAATGGAAGGGGCTTTATCCATAGGAATGACCTATCTTCAGGCAATGAGAAGAATTATTTTGCCACAAGCTGCAAGGGTGGCCATACCAGCCTTGTCCAATAATTTTATTGATATTATAAAGGGTTCTTCCCTTGCTTTTACATTAGGAGTAGTGGAAATAATGGCTACAGCCCAAATGGAAGGAGCTGCAGCCTATAGGTTTTTTGAAGCTTTCACAGATGTGATTATTATATATTGGGCCCTTATCTGGTTCTTTGGGTACTTGCAAAAAAAATTAGAGATTAAGATGAGTAAAGCATATTAGGATGTGTCTATATGATAAAAATAAAGAACCTATATAAAAGCTTTAATGAATTAGAGGTCCTAAAGGGAATTAATTTAGAAATTAAAAAAGGTGAAGTAGTTGCAGTGATTGGCCCCTCTGGCACGGGAAAATCTACTCTCCTTCGATGTATAAATTATTTAGAGGTTCCTGATAAAGGTGAAATTCAAATTGAAGATTTAAAGGTGAATATAGAAAATGCAACAAAAAAACAAATATATGGATTGAGAAAAGCCACTTCCATGGTATTTCAAAGCTATAATCTTTTCAAAAATAAAACAGCCATACAAAATATTATGGAACCATTAATTGTAGTAAAAAAGATGGATTACAAAAAGGCAGAAAGGATTGCATTAGACATATTAGAGCAGGTAGGACTAGGGGATAAAAAAGATAGCTATCCTTCAAAACTATCAGGAGGACAGCAACAAAGGGTTGGAATTGCTCGAGCCATGGCTGTAAGGCCTAAAATTATGTTATTTGATGAACCCACATCTGCATTAGACCCGGAGCTTGTAGGAGAAGTTTTGGATGTAATAAGAGGATTGGCAAAAAAACATACTACTATGATTATTGTTACCCATGAAATGAGATTTGCAAAAGAAGTGGCAGATAGAGTTATATTTATGGATGGAGGAAATATTGTTGAAGAAGGTTCACCCCATGAGATTTTTAATAATCCAAAACATGAAAGAACAATAAAATTTAAAAAAACTATTGACTGTTATTAATGATTTTCCTTTTCAGTTATAATCCCATTATAAAGTGGGCTTCATGTGACCTTGGGAAGGAGTTTCACAAAAAAATTTAGAACAGAATATTTTAAGCATATTCAAAAAATAAATTAGTCATTTCACTGGTTATTTGAATGATTTTCTTCGTTATGGAATCGCTTACATATGTTTAATATGCTCGCTTACCATGCCTTGAAAATAATCCAAATTTCTCAGAGAACTGACTAGTTTATTTCTTTCATATGCCTTAGTAATTAAACGATACCCATAGTAAGGTATCGTTTTGTGCTTTCTGTTGAAATCAGGAATTTACTTAAAAGTAAAATTGTAGTAATATGTAGTAATATAAGGAAAAATACAGAAAAAGATTGACTAATACGTTAGTAATGGAAAGGGGTGTTTTAAATTAAAGATAAGTTATGCCATATTATAGATAATAATTCTGAGGAATTAATTAATATAGGGAACCATATATTTAAAAACCCTGAACTGGGATTTAAAGAGTACAAGACTTCAAAAATCATTCAGAAATACCTAAAGGATTTGAATATACCCATAGAAGAAAATATATCTATTACTGGTTTAAAAGCTACTATAGGAAATGGTCATGGTATAAATATTGGAATTATTGCAGAAATGGATGCAGTTCCAACAGGAGGACACAAATACTCAAGTGATGATTTGGGGGCCGCCCATACTTGTGCCCATTCAAATCAGATAGCCATTATGTTGGCCGTTATGAAGGCATTAAAGGAATCTAAAATATTAGAAGAAATAGGGGGAACTGTTACCTTTATTGGAGCACCAGCAGAAGAATTTACTGATATTGATTATAGGGAAAGTTTAATAAAAGAAGGAAAAATAAAATATTGTTCTGGTAAACAGGATATGATATCCAAGGGGGTATTTGATAATATTGATCTAGTTATTTCATGTCATACTATGGGTGGAGTAGAAGGTAGAATGACAGATATTAATTCATCCTTAAATGGATTTATTCAAAAGACCATAACATACATTGGAAAGGCTGCCCATGCAGGAGCTGCACCTCACTTAGGAATAAATGCATTGAATGCTGCTGTAATAGGTTTAACAGCAGTAAATGCTCAAAGGGAGACTTTCATTGATGATCACAATATTAGGGTCCATGGAATAATTAAAAATGGAGGTCATACGGTTAATTCAATACCAGAGAAGGTTGAGATTGAGGCTTATGTAAGAGGTGGAGATGTTCAATCTATAATAGATGCAAATCACAAGGTAAACAGAGCCTTTGAAGCAGGGGCTTATGCAGTAGGTGGTAAATGTTTAATAAAAGATAGGGTTGGATACATGCCCCTTAAACAATGTGAGGATTTATCTAAAGTTATTAAAAATAATATGGATAAGTTTATAGATGAAAAAAATATAATAGATGGTCAAAAGTCCATGGCATCAGGAGACATAGGAGACTTAGCTTCTATAATTCCTACTATTCAGTTTGGATTTAGTGGCTTTTCTGGAAATGTCCATGGTTCTGATTTTTCCATTGTGGATGAGGAGATGGCCTACATAATACCAGCTAAAATAATAGCCATGAGTATATATGATCTATTAAAGGATCATGGCAAGTTAAGTAAAGAAATAAAAAATAACAATATACCAAGATTATCAAGGGAAGAGTATTTAAAATCCTGGTTAGGTTGTTAATTTAATAAAAAAATATGAGGTGGGGTTATATGAAAAAATTATTAAGCCTATTGCTAGTTCTTTGTATCATGTTCTCTTTAAGTGCATGTGGTTCAAAACCAGAAGAAGCTAGTAATGGAGGAGAAGAAACAAAGGAAGTAACAAAGGTAGCTTTATTAGTATCAGGTTCTTTAGGTGATAAATCATTTCATGATTCATCCCAGGGAGGAATAGACCTAATTAAAGAAAAATATGGTGATAAGGTAGTTACAAAAACTATTGAAATGGGATCTGACAAAACTAAGTTTATCCCCACACTAGAAGACGTATCTGAGGAAGATTGGGATGTAATTATTACGGGAACTTTCCATATGAAAGAGCCTATAGAAGAAGTGGCACCAAATTATCCAGATAAAACTTACATATTGTTTGATACGGCTGTAAGTTATGATGAAGTTGAAGGTTTGGATAATGTATATTCAATTTTATATAAGCAAAATGAAGCAGGTTTCCTAGCGGGTGTATTGGCAGCTCAAATGACTACAGCAACAGATGTTGATAATATTAATCCTGATAAGAAGATTGGTTTCTTAGGTGCTATGGATATTCCAGTAATAAACGATTTCCTAGTAGGATATATTGAGGGAGCTAAATATATTGATGAAGAAATAAAGGTAGATATTTCTTATATAGATTCCTTTAGTGATGCAGCTAAAGCTAAAGAGTTAGCCATAATTCAATATGATACTAAGGGTGTAGATATAGGATTTAATGTGGCTGGTAGAGCAGGTCTTGGACAGATAGAAGCTGCATATGAAAAGAATACCTATGCAATTGGAGTAGATTCAGATCAAGCATTACTATTTGAAGATAAGCCAGAGAAGGCAAATAAAATAGCTAGTTCTGCATTAAAAAGAGTAGATAAATCATTACTTCGTGCCCTAGATATGTACTTTGAAGGGAATATTCCAACAGGTAAAAAAGAATCTATTGGTTTAGAAGAAGGAGCTATAGGTCTTTCTAAGAATAAGTATTATGAAGAAATAGTACCAAAAGAGATTAAAGACAAGGTTTTAGAGATAGAAGGTAAGATTGGTTCAGGAGAAATTAAAGTTAATTCAGCCTTTGGTCTTAGCAGTGAAGAAATAGGACAACTAAAAGAATCTGTAAAATAATTATTTATTAATAATATGAAGTCAGCCTAGTGCTGACTTCATATCACTTAAGGAGTGTAATTGATGTGTAAATTTTTGGAGATGGATAAGATAACGAAAATTTATCCAGGTGGAGTTGTGGCAAACTATGAAGTTGATTTTTCTGTTCAAGAAGGAGAAATACATGCTCTTATAGGTGAAAATGGTGCGGGAAAGTCAACACTTATGAAAATATTATTTGGAATGGAGAAACAAACGGAAGGTAAGGTGTTTCTAAAGGGAAAAGAATTAAATATGAATTCTTCCCTAGATGCTCTTAGTAATGGAATAGGAATGGTTCACCAACATTTTATGCTAGTACCTAGCTTATCTGTGGCTGAAAATATAGTATTGGGAAGTGAGATAAAAAAGGGTGTCTTCTTAGATAAATCTAAGGCCATAGAACATGTAAGACAATTATCAGAGAAATACAATTTACCCGTTAATCCTAAATCTAAAATAATGGATATATCCGTTTCTAATAAACAAAAGGTAGAAATTCTAAAGGCCCTATATAGGGGAGCTAAAATACTAATATTAGATGAGCCTACTGCTGTATTAACTCCTCAAGAAATTGAAGAATTGTTTGAACAACTCAAATTATTGAAAGAATCAGGCCATACAATAATATTCATATCTCATAAACTACATGAAATAAAAAAACTATGTGATAGATTGACTATTATGAGAGATGGGAGATCCATGGGAGTATACAAGGTGGATGAAGTTTCTGAAGATGATATATCCAGGTTAATGGTTGGTAGAGATGTAAAGCTTGATATAGAAAAGAAAGAACCCAAAGCAGAAGAAGTCCTATTAAATGTTAAAGACGTAAGTTATGTGGACGAATTTGGAAAGGGTGCAGTAAAGGACGTATCCTTCTCTGTAAGACGTGGTGAAATTGTAGGTATAGCTGGCGTGGAAGGTAATGGCCAATCAGAGATAATAGAAGTTATTACAGGACTTAAAAGGGCCAATAAGGGAGACGTTTTCCTAAAGAATAAAAATATAGGTAAGATGAATATTAAAGAAATACGTAATTTAGGAATGTCCCATATACCAGAAGATAGGATGCATACGGGGATTGCCCCTAATATGAGTGTAGAAGAAAACTTTATTTCTGAAAAATATTCCAGTGAGGAATTGACTAAGAGGGGCTTTTGGTTAAATAAAAATAAAATAAATAATCTTTCCCGTAGTTTGATAAAGGATTTCAACGTAAAAACGGATAGTGAAAAGTCTCCTATTAAAGGTCTATCTGGAGGAAATATTCAAAAGGTAGTTGTGGGAAGGGAGTTTAGTTCTGATTCGGACCTTCTCATTGTAAATCAACCTACTAGGGGTATTGATGTGGGAGCCATAGAGTTTATCAGAAAGAAAATAGTTGCCATGAGAGATAGGGGGAAGGGAATATTATTAGTTTCTGCTGACTTAAATGAGGTAATGACTTTAAGTGATTCCTTAATAGTTATGAATGAAGGTGAAATAGCAGGATACTTCCCTAACTCAAAGGACGTGACAGAGGAAGAATTAGGATTATATATGTTAGGAGTTAAGAGGCAAGAAAAAGAAGAAATAAGGAGGGCTACAAATGAATAGGCTAAAAAATAGTATAAATAAATTTGATGCACTAAGAACCTCATTAGCAATTTTAATAGCCCTTAGTATATCGACTATTATAATTTTTTTCACCAGTGAAACCCCAATTTATTCATTACAGAATTTCCTATTTGGACCACTACAAAGATTAAAGTATTTTTCTTATGTATTAGAGATGATGATTCCTTTAATCTGTACAGGACTTGGTTTATCTATAATATATCAATCTAAAAACTTTAGTTTAATTGCAGATGGATGCTTTTATATGGGCTCTATTATTGCGGCCTTTGTGGGAATAAAATTTGCAGCACCCATGGGAATACATCCTCTAATAGGTATGGCTTGTGCTGGTCTTGTGGGTGGAACAATAGGTATGCTACCAGGAATAATTAAAATTAAATGGAAGGCTAATGAATTAGTTACATCCCTTATGTTTAACTATATTTTTTACTTCTTTGGATTATATATAGTTAATTACTATTTAAGGGATCCAAAGGCCAGTGTATTTGCCTCCTATAAGTTTAAAAAGTCCTTTGGATTACCAAGGATTTTACCTGGTACTAGGCTTCATTTTGGATTTGTCATAGCCATAGCATTTATAGTTTTAGTCTATATCTATTTATATAAAACTAAATGGGGATATGAGATCAGAACGGTGGGAGATAATCTAAATTTTGCAAGATATTCTGGCATTAATACGGCTAAGGTTATAATCTGTTCTCAATTTATAGCAGGTTCTATTGCAGGAATGGGTGGAGCTATTGAAATGTCAGGAATGTATAAGCGGTTTTTATGGGATGTACCTCCTTCATATGCTTGGGATGGAGTTATAGTAGCCCTTTTATCTAGGAATAATCCTAAATATGTTCCACTAGCTGCCTTTTTTTTATCCTATTTGAGAATAGGAGCAGATATGATGTCTAGAAGGGCAGATGTGGATAATGAAATAATAGCTATTATACAAGCTGTTATGATTTTATTAATTGCAGCAGAAAGGTTCCTGGCCTTTTGGAAACAGAGACAGGAAGATAAAAAAGCTAAAGAAAAATATTTAAATGAAAATGTGGAGGTGGCATAATATGGAATCTTTATTTGAAATGATATTAAATGATGCCTTTTGGTTTGCAGTCATAAGGGCCACTACTCCAATTTTATTTGCAACTCTAGGTGCCGTAGTAGCCAGTAGGGCAGGTGCCATAAATATAGGAATAGAAGGAACCATGTTAACTGCAGCCCTAATGGGAGTAATATTTAGTGCTTATAGTCAAAGTGTGTGGATAGGACTTATGGCAGCAGTTATAGCTGGAATTATTCTAAGTATAGTATTAGCCTATTTTGCTTTTAAATTAAAATCTAATTTAATCGTAACGGGTATAGCCATAAATATATTTTCAGCAGGAGGAACTGTATTTCTTTTATCATCCTTAACGGGAGACAAGGGAACTTCCACATCTTTAAATAGTTTAGTATTACCTAATATACATATTCCCATAATAGAGGATATGCCTGTGGTAGGATCCATATTATCAGGTCATAATATTTTAACTTATGTGGGATTAGTATCTATAATATTTATGTATATATTATTTAATCATATGTCCCTAGGACTAAGAATTAAGGCTGTAGGAGAATCGCCAGAGGCAGCAGAATCTGTAGGTATAGATGTATTTAAAATAAAGTTTATTTCCCTTTGTATGAGTGGTGTATTTGCAGGTCTAGGAGGAGCCTTTCTATCTATGGGATATGTATCTTGGTTCTCAGCAGGTATGACTGCTGGAAGGGGATATATAGCATTAGCTGCTAGGGCCATTGCAGGAAATACTTCCATAGGAGCACTACTAGCATCCCTTTTATTTGGATTTGCAGATACTTTATCCAATTATTTACAGGCCTTTAAAATCCCTGTGGAATTTATCCATATGACTCCATATATAATGACCATAGTTGGATTTATTGTAATATCCATAGTAAATAGCAAAAAAGAGATTAATAGAAAGAAAAAAATGATGAACGAATAATTTTATGAAGGTGATATAATGTCATACAAATGTATATACAATGGAACTATTTTAACTATGAATGAAGATAGACATATTATAGAAAAGGGTGCCATTATTATTAGAGATAGGGAAATCATAGAGATAGGAGATTGTAAAGAATTACTTTCAAAATACCATGATTGTGAGATGATAGATGGAAAGGGAGGCATAATAATGCCTGGATTTATCAATGGTCATTGTCATGTTTCCATGAGCCTTTTTAGGACACTAGGGGAAGATGTGCCCGATAGGCTTAGGAAATATATATTTCCACTGGAAGAAAATATAGTAGATGAAAAACTAGTAAGGGTTGGAGCTAAACTGAGTATGGCAGAAATGATCCTTGGTGGAGTCACTACCTTTGTGGATATGTACTATTATGAAGATGAAGTGGCAAAGGTTACTAAGGAAATGGGAATGAGGGCCATCCTAGGAGAGTCCGTATTAAATAAGAAAACTCCAGATTCACATAAACCCTATGGTGGAATTGACTATAGTATTAATTTTATTGAAAAATGGAAAAAGGATGATTTAATAATTCCTGCCATAGGGCCCCATGCTACCTATACTAATGATGGGGAACATCTATTAAAAATTAAAGATATTGCTCATAAATATGATGTACCTATTTTAATGCATCTATCGGAAATGGATTTTGAAATAGAAAGATTTAAAAATGAGTATGGTAAAACACCAATTGAGTATTTAGATAGTATAGGTTTTTTATGTGAAAAACTAATAGGTGCCCACTGTGTTTATACTACAGATAATGATATGGAAATTTTAAAGAAGAATAGAGTAAGTGTTATACATAATGTGGGTGCAAATGCTAAAAGCGCTAGACCCATAGCCCCTATTCATAGAATGCTCAAAAAGGATATTTCTGTGGGAATAGGAACTGATGGACCCATGAGTGGAAATCATCAAGATATTATTAGTGTAATGCACCAGTACACTAAATTTCAAAAGGTGAGAGAAGGAGATAGAAGTATTGCCAGTGCCCTAAGTGCAGTGGAACTTGGAACTATAAGAGGGGCTAAGGCCATTGGACTAGATAAAATAATAGGTTCTATTGAAGTTGGAAAGAGGGCAGACATAATCATAATTGATACGAATACTCCAAATATGTTACCTTTATATGATTATTATGCAGGTATTGTATATGGAGCATATGCAAGTAATGTGACCATGACTATGGTAAATGGAAAAGTACTTATGAAAGACAGAAAATTATTAACTACTGAACTTTCACATATATATGATGAAGTTAGTCAAATGAAAGATATTATATTAAATATGATAAAGTCCTAGTAAAAAGGCCTATGATAAACAAATTTTGTCATAGGCCCTATTTAGTCTATAGGGGATTGTAACAATGAATACAAATATGTAAAATAATTAATAATAAATTTATATTTAGGCTCATTAAAATTAACTTGAAAATCATTATCACATAAAGTAAAGTGTTACTAGAGTATTTTTAAGGAGGCAGGACATGTTACACGAATTTTCAAGAACAGAAATGGTTATTGGTAAAGAGGGACTAGATAAATTAAAGGGAAGTAAAGTTTTAATCTTTGGAGTTGGTGGAGTAGGTTCTTTTGTGGCAGAAGGGTTAGCCCGCTGTGGAGTGGGGCATTTTGTTTTATGTGATGATGATGAGGTATGTTTAACAAATATTAATAGGCAAATTCATGCCACTAGAAAAACTGTTGGGAAATCTAAAGTGGAAGTTATGAAAGAAAGGATTTTAGATATTAATCCAAAGGCAACTATAGAAACTTATCATATGCTATATAATAAAGATACGGCTGAGGAGATTCTTCCAGAGCATTGTGATTATGTGGTAGATGCCATTGATATGGTATCAGCTAAACTAGATTTGATTGAGAGATGTAATAAAAGGGCGTTTCCTATTATTAGTTCCATGGGAACAGGTAATAAACTTAATCCAACCATGTTAGAAGTAACAGACATTCATAAGACTAGTATATGTCCTTTAGCAAGGGTCATGAGGAAAGAATTGAGAAATAGAAGGATTAAGAAGTTAAAGGTAGTATATTCTAAGGAACAGCCAATAACTCCTAAAGTATCAGAGGGAGATTGTAAAACAGATTGTATTTGTCCTAATACGGATAGGACCTGTGTTGAAAGAAGATCTATTCCAGGAAGTGTTTCCTTTGTGCCTTCTGTGGCAGGACTTATTATTGCATCAGAAGTTGTTAAGGATTTAGTTAATAAATAAGAAATTGTAAAAGAGGATGAAAAAAAGTCTAGAAACATTTGTATTATATATTTACAAGGTATTCAATTATCTAGAAAATATGCCTTAGTAGGCTTTTAATAATCATCTTACTAAAATACCCATGGATTCTATAAAAATCCATGGGTATTTTTTAACAATAATCTATTCAACTAAAGAAGTTTCTCTTAAGGATAATCCTTCGTTTCTTTCTATTATCTGTCTGATAGACCATTCGTTTGAGAATAATAATACAGGTTCTTCATCCTTATTCTCAACTAACATAGTATCCATTGTCATGGAGAATTTAGAAGCATTGAAGTTATCCATTTCTACCCAACGAATATAACGATATGGTAATCTTTCCATAGTAATATCCACACCATACTCGTTTTTAAGTCTATATTCTAATACTTCAAATTGAAGTACTCCAACTACTCCCACAATAAGTTCTTCTATACCTATATTAGGACGTTTATATACTTGGATTGCTCCTTCTTGGGCAATTTGAGTAATTCCCTTTAGGAATTGCTTCCTCTTAAGAGAATTCTTTGTGGATATGGTTGCAAAATGTTCAGGAGCAAATTGTGGTATTCCCTTATATTTTAGTTTTACGTTTTTAGCTGATAGGGTATCACCAATATTAAATATTCCTGGGTCATGTATACCTATAATATCTCCAGGATAAGCTGACGTCACCATTACACGATCCTGGGCCACAAATTGCTGTGGTTGGGCAAGTTTTACCTTTTTATTTCTTTGTACATGATTTACAGCCATACCCTTTTCAAATTTACCAGAACAAATTCTTAAGAATGCTATTCTGTCCCTGTGGGCAGGGTCCATATTAGCTTGAATTTTAAAGATAAATCCAGAGAAGTTATCTGATTCAGGATCGATTTCACCTAAATTACTAGTACGTGGTGTAGGTGGCATGGTTATGTCTAAGAATGACTCTAAGAATGGTTCCACACCAAAGTTAGTAAGGGCACTTCCGAAGAATAATGGAGTTAATTCTCCCTTTAATATCTTATCCAAATCAAAATTATCTCCTGCAATGTCTAAAAGCTCAATATCTCCCATTAGTTGTTCATGAAGTTCTTCTCCTAATAAGTCATTAAACTTTTCGTCTGTTAAATCACCTTTAATTGCATCAGCAATGGATTGTCCGTGGTTTCCATCATCAAAGACTTCTATTTGTTCCTTGTGACGGTTATAAACTCCTTTAAAATCCTTACCTGAACCAATAGGCCAGTTCATAGGACATGAACGGATTCCCAGGACATTTTCAATATCTTCAAGGAGTTCAAAGGGCTCTCGTCCTGTACGGTCCATCTTGTTTATGAAAGTAAAAATAGGAATTCCTCTCATTTTACATACTTGGAACAATTTCTTTGTTTGGTCCTCCACACCCTTTGCAGAATCAATAACCATAACGGCACTATCTGCTGCCATAAGAGTTCTGTAAGTATCTTCACTGAAATCCTGGTGACCTGGTGTATCTAGAATATTAATACAAAAGTTATTGTACTCAAATTGAAGCACACTGGATGTGACTGATATACCCCTTTGTTTTTCTATTTCCATCCAATCTGATACGGCATGTTTTTGTGATCTTCTAGATTTAACAGATCCTGCTGATCGAATGGCTCCTCCATATAATAGGAACTTTTCAGTTAAGGTAGTTTTTCCCGCATCCGGGTGGGAAATGATTGCAAAGGTTCTTCTTCTTCTAACCTCATCAATGAAACTTAAATTTTGTTCTGTCATTTTTAATCTTCCTTTATTTAAAATTTTTCATATGCCTTAAAATACTAATCCTATTGATAATATAACCATATGGTGTGCCTGTCAATTGTTATTTATAAAAATTTTTGAATATGCCTAATAAACTTTATGACTTGATCTTATGTTAATGGCAGGGAAATACATTAGAAGAATCTTTTAATATATTTTATTAGTTTGTGAAACAATATGATATATTCCATTAATATAGTTTTATCATACTTTGGAGGGAAAATAATGGGTAGAGAAGAAATTTCTGATAGACAAGGTGTACTATTAGTAGTAATGTTTGTAATAGGAAGTACATCCATATTAGGCATAGGAGGAGAGGCAGGTAGAGATTCTTGGTTAGCAACCATACTAGGAACAATTATTTCCTTTCCCGCTTTGATGATTTACGCAAAAATACTTGCTACTTTTCCTAAGGAAGATTTATTTTCCATACTTGAAGTAGTTTTTGGTAAATTCCTAGGAAAATGTATTTCCATATTGTATACATGGTTTGCCTTTCATTTAGGTGTATTGGTCCTTAGGAATTTTGGAGAGTTTGCATCTACTGTATCCTTATTAAAAACTCCCATGATGGCAACTATAATTATTCTTAATCTGTTGTGCATATGGGCAGTTATAAGTGGAATAGAAATATTAGGAAGGTGGGTACAAGTTACTTTTATTATGCTTATAGTTCTAATAATAGTAACCATATTTTTTTTAATACCTGATATGGACATAAATAGAATACAGCCTATCTTATCAGATGGGATAAAACCCGTATTAAAAGGTGCCTTTTCAGTTTTTACATTTCCCTTTGCTGAAACAATTATATTCTGTCTTGTTTTTTCATCTTTAAAGGATAGTAAATCTTCCTATAGGGTTTATACATGGGGATTAGTAATAGGTGGGTTTATGGTTATTAGTACAGCCTTTACTGGAATTCTTGTTTTAGGAGAAAATAATTATAAGGAATTATTCTTCCCTTACTATAGTGCTGTAAGCAGAATAAATATTGGGAATTTTATACAGAGATCAGAAATTGTAGTATCAATAGCCTTTCTGGTAGGAGGATTTATTAAAATAAGTATATGCTTTTTGGGAGCCTGCAAAGGGGTGGAGAGGATCTGTGGACTAAAGGATTATAGAACCATAGTAGTGCCAGTGGGTTTATTAATGATTAATCTATCTAATATAATTTATGATAACGTAAGGGAAATGGTCCAGTGGGCTTTTAAAGTATGGCCCTATTATGCTGTAGTATTTCAAGTGATTTTACCTACTATAGTCCTTTTTAGTATCCAAGTAAGAAAGAAGAAATTTAAGGGGGAAAAGGAATGAAATATATTAAAGAGTATATGCCTGGTATTATTTTTATTCTAGGAATTTCTTATTTATCCATGTGTATAAATGAATTATTAAAAAACCATATAAATATTGAAGCTCTTACAATTGCCATAATCATAGGTATTATTTATAACAATACAATGGGAACCCAGAACATCTTTAAAAAGGGTGTTACCTTCTCTTTGAAGAAACTTTTAAAGGTAGGGATAGTTTTATTAGGTTTCAAGCTTAATATTTATGCCCTATTAAAGCTAGGTCCTAAAATAGTAATAATGGTATTAGTATATGTTACTGCTGCATTAACCTTATCCATAATATTAGGAAAATTATTTAAAGTAGATAAAAAATTAGCCACATTAATAGGGGTAGGAACCAGTATATGTGGGGCATCGGCAGTAGTTGCCATGGCTCCTTGTATAAATGCAGATGATGATGATTCTGTAATCTCCGTATCTGTTGTTAGTCTTTTAGGTGCCATTGGAGTAATATTATATTCAGCCATTGGCACAAGTTTTATAGACATAAGTTCAGTTCAATATGGAGTATGGTCAGGTATTTCTCTTCATGGTGTGGCCCATGCCCTTGCAGCTGCATTTGCACTAGGAGATAAATCTGGAGAAATTGGAACTATTGTTAAAATGACAAGGGTATTGATGATGGTTCCCATATCCATAGTATTAAGTTCTATTTTTAACAAAGAAGGTATAAAAAATAAAAAGGCTAAGTTTCCAACCTACGTTTTATATTTCATATTAGCTAGTGTTATAAATTCATTTAAAATAATTCCAGTAGACATGACTAGAATATTAACAAAGGCAAGTTCACTATTAATACTTATGGCCATGACAGGAATGGGATTGTCTGTTGATTTTAAAAGTATTCTAAATAAGGGAATAAGGTCATTTGTTATAGGAACTATACTTTTCATAATTCTTTCTACTTTAAGTTTGGTTATTATTCTTAATTTCATATAAATTATAGATTTATTATTTATAAATTTCCTTTGTGTGGGCCTACTTCAGGAAACCATTGAAAATTTAAATTTCATATCTTTATGCTTTTTGAAGGTTTTTAGGAAAATTTGTAGAAATTAATCCTTAGTAGGAGGAGTTTTTATGAAGAAGTTGATTTTCTTATTATTTATAATATTTATGGCTTTTACCTCTATTGTAGCCTATGGGCATGGAGAGTTGGAGAAATTAAAGTTTACAATTTATGTACCTGAAGATGAGGTCCTATTAAAATCTGGTTTTACCAATGAGGATAAGGATATATATGTGGTAACTATGAAAGAAGAAAAATTAGATGTATTTAAAAAGTATAAATTTAAATTACTCATCTACGATAAAAATACTGGAGAAAATAAAGAAACAAGAACTATGGAAACTAAAGAGTTAGCACCCCATTACTCCATAGAAGCTAAAGTTCACAATAAATTTAAATATATGATGGTGTACAAGTACTTAAATAGGGGAACAGAGAATGAAATAAATATATATGATTTAAAGGAATTTAAACTTTTAAAATCTATTTCAATAAATGAAGAGAATAGGGAGAGACAATCCTTAATAGATTTCTCTGGAGATGGGAAATATTTAATATATCCCATGGAACCTAGGAAAAAAACTTTTATGGAAGAGAGTAATAAAATAAGATTACCTAGGATTACTGATCTAGTATTATATGATTTAGAAAATATGAAAGTATTTAAATATATAAGTATGGAAGAAAAACTTAAAAGTGATCCAATTCAAATTGAAAACATAATCTTATCAGATGATGGTAAGATAATATTTTATGACGGAGTCCATTTATACTATAATAACAAAAAGGATTACTATACAAAGAGTTATTATCATGTGAAAAAAATAATACATGTGGAAAAGGACTTGATAAGGGATGTTAAAATAAATGAAAAATATGGACCCTTTAAAAGTGTAGATTTTATAAGGGATAAAAATATATTAAGTGCTAATTTTGGCGTAGGAAATGTATCCATATATGGATTTGATTTGCTGGATGGAAGTATGAAGTATAATGATACTTACAAAAGGAGTATAAACAGTGATTGGACATTAATGACTAGTGCTTTAACCGTAGATAAATCTAAAATAATAGGATTATATTCTGATAAAACCTTAAGAATATTAAATTCTAATAGGGGGAAAAAAATAAGTACTATGAAATTGGAAAAGAAAACTACCCTACCCATATTTGTGGCCACAGATGAATTAATATTTGTACCAGCCTTTTTAAAGTATGGAGAAGATGTTAGTATGCCTAGTGAGTTTTATCATGTGGTAGACATGAAAAAGGGACTAGTAAAGTATAAAATTAATAATAAAAAAATTGCTCGTATACTTAGTATAAGCGAAAATAAGGAGGTTGTTTTATCTCAGGAAGGTATATTTTGGGATAATGAACTTTCAAATAATATATATGTATGGGACATAAGTAAATTAACTAATATGAAAGGGGAATAGGCCTCGTAGATTTCTTTTTGGGGTTTTTCTTGGTATAATTATAAAAAAGGAGATTTGGAGTGAGAACTATGGTGTATGGATTAGGAGTATTTTTTGTAATATTAGGATTATTCTTCATATCTTTAGGAATGCTATTTGTAAACTACGAATTATCCCCATTAAAAATAATAGTTAATAAAGAATTAGTTTATAAAAGCAACAAGTTAGGAATTCAAGTAATGGTTCCTGGAGCCATACTAGTAATGATGGCCCTTTGGATAATGGTTAAATTTTAATTGTTTTTACTTTTTTATTTTTTAGGACCTTTTGTTCAATCTAGGACATGAAAAAGAAAAAAATGTGGAAAAACCATGAAAATTAGAAATTTTTGTTATATAATGTAATATATAGACATATGAAAATGTGTGAGGAAATTAATATAGGGGGAGTGAAAGTGAAGCTAAGTAAAAGAATGGTTTTAATGAATGTGGGCATGTGCATAATCGCATGTATATCTATTATAAGTTATTTAATGATTAGTATTTATAATAATATTGAAATGGCAAAGACTATGATTACTTTATCTGTTGTAGGAACATTAATCATGTCGATAGTATCATATTTGAACAATAGATATGTAATAAAATCTGTTGTCATGTTATCAGATATTACAGATAGATTAGCCACTTATGATTTTACCTTTGATGAAAAAAGTGAAGCTGTTAAGTACTTAGATAAGAAAGATGAAGTGGGAGATATGACTAGATCATTGGCTACTATGCAAATGAATCTAATAGAGTTGATGAAAAAGTCACAAGAGGTATCAAAAGAACTAACTACTTCTTCACATGAGTTAAAATCCATATCCCAACAGACATCTACTTCTTCTGAGGAAATTGCAAGGACTATTGAGGAACTAGCTAATGGAGCTACTAATCAAGCTAGGGAAACGGAAAATGGATCTGAGTCCGTATGTGAATTAGATGAAATAATAGAATCAAATAGGTTATTGATGGATAATTTAAACGAATCTTCTAACAAGGTAGTTGAAGTAATCAATGAAGGATTAAATGTAATTAAGGAATTAATAGATAAAACAGATGAGAGTGGGAATGCAGCAAAGGACATTTTTAGTATAATAGTTAAGACTAATGAGAGTACAGAAAAAATAGGACAGGCTAGTAATGTAATTGCAAATATATCAGAACAGACCAATCTCCTTGCTTTAAATGCAGCTATAGAAGCTGCTCGTGCAGGGGACGCAGGAAAAGGATTTGCTGTAGTGGCAGAAGAAATAAGGAAGTTAGCAGAAGAATCAACTAACTCAACTAAAGAAATTGATACTATAGTAGTAGAACTAAGAGAAAACGCTGGTGGTGCAGTTACTAAGATGAAAGAAGTTGCAAGAATAGTAGAATCCCAAGTGGTAAGTGTAGGGGACACAGAGAGTAAATACCATGAAATTGCCAATGCCATGTCCTTATCAGAAAAGGCCATGGAGAGATTTATCATATCTATAGAAGAAATGGGCCAAAAGAAAGAAGAAATTTTGAGAGTTATGGAAGGCCTATCAGCCATAACTCAGGAAAATGCAGCTAGTACCCAAGAAGCCGCAGCTTCAACAGAGGAACAATCTGCTGCCATAGAAGAAGTGGCTAATTCTAGTGAGCGTTTGTCTCACCTAGCTCAAGAATTACAAGAATCTATAGTTAAATTTAAGTTTTAAAATAACAAAGAGGATATCCCATGGGATATCCTCTTTGTTATTTTAAAAAGTAAAACTACTTATTATTTTTAATTGCCTCATATACACGTTCTTCTGTTAAAGGAATTTCATGGAAACGGATACCTATGGCATCATATACTGCATTGCATATGGCAGGAGCTGTGGCAACTGAACTTGTCTCTCCCACACCCTTAACTCCAAAGGGACCAGTAGGATCATTAGATTCTACAATGATTGTATATATTTCTGGAATATCCATAGCCGTAGGAAGGTTGTATTTTTCAAAGGAATAATTTAGCTGTTTTCCCTTAGAATCATATTTTATTTCTTCTCCTAAGGCATAACCCATTCCCATAACTACTCCTCCTTCTAATTGTCCTTCTACTATTTGAGGATGAATGGCTTTACCTACGTCGTTGGCGCATACTACTTTTATAACGTTGACCTTCCCTGTGTCCATATCCACTTCTACTTCGGCAAATTGAGCGAAATAAGGAGGTGCATTTTTAGGAACAATCTTACCTACTCCAACAAACTGCTTTCCTTCCAAATGGGCTTGTAGAGCTATTTCCCTAAGACTCATTCTGTTTTCTGGATTATCTGTACAGAAAACGAAACCATCTTCCATGATTAAATCTGGTGCATTCATTTTAGTTGTGGCATATTCTAATATTTGTTTCTTTGCATCATTAGATGCTGCTACTACGGCTGAGCCAGAGGCATAACAAGTTCTACTAGCATGACTTCCAATTTCATATGGAGTAGATTCCGTATCAGCAAAGGTTATGGATACCTTTTCAAAGGGAACTTCTAAAACTTCTGCTGCCATTTGACTTAAGGTAGTTATGGTTCCTGTACCCATATCCGGTACTCCACTGGCAACATGAACAGAACCATCCTGTTGAATAGTAACATAGGCATTTGAATAATCTACACAAAATGGCCATGCGTTAGATACGTGGGTACCAATACCCATACCTACACCTCTACGTATGCTTCCATTTTCCTTATTAAGCTTACCTCTACGTTCCCATTCTATGGCATTTGCACCCTTGTCCATACATTCTTCTAAACCTGAACTTAAACATTCATAAGGTAATATCCATGATTTACCCGGTTTCATTATGTTTTTTCTTCTAATCTCTAATGGATCTATGCCTAAGGCTTGAGCCATAATATCTACTTGAGATTCTATGGCAAACATGGCCTGGGGATTACCAAATCCTCTCATGGCTCCAGCTGGTGTTGTATTAGTATATACACAATGGCCATCATACATTTGATTTTCACAATAATATATGGAAAGACCCATGGCACCTAAAACTCCAGGAACTTCCGCACTAAAACTACAATATGCTCCTGCATTTAGAACAGATGACATCTGTCTAGCTGTAAAGGTACCATCATTTTTAACACCAGTTTTCACAGTTACATATCCACTATGGCGAGTATCCGATGCAATAAAGTCTTCTTTACGATCATATACAACTTTAACAGGTTGTTCTGAAAGGATGGATAGGGCCACTGCAATAGGCTCTGCCTTTGCGGACAATCCTATACGAACACCAAATCCACCTCCAATATAAGGAGGGTTTAATACCCTTATTTTACTGTAGGGCAAATTAAATAGACTAGCTAGAATTCTTCTAGTTGGATGGGGTGTTTGAGTAGTTGACCAAACGGTAACCTTACCTCCTACCCCCACTTCAGCCAAAGCAGCCTGAGTTTCTAATTGTGCTTGTTTTTGAACGGGCAATTTAAAGGTGTGTTCAAATATATGATCTGCAGATTCAAAACCCTTATCTACATCTCCCTTCTCTATATGGACCCTTTCAGCCACAATATTATTTTCCTCTTCTGTAGGATGGATTTCATAGGCATCTTCCTTCATGGCTTCAAAAGGTTCAAATAGGGCAGGTAGAATTTCATATTCAACTTGGATTAATTTTAGTGCTTCCTTTGCTATTTTTTCAGATATGGCAGCTACGGCAGCTACTTCATCTCCCACATAACGAACAACTGAATCAAATAGGTATTGATCTTCCACAGGTTTTAAAGGTGGTATAGTAGTTTGTGCTGCCACGGATGTGTTAAATTTTACCCTAGGTGTATTTTTATATGTGGCAATGGCCTTAACACCAGGTAATGATTCGGCTTTTTTTGTATCTATTTTAATTATTCGAGCATGGGCATGGGGGCTTCTTAGGACTTTACCATAAAGCATCTTAGGAAGTGTCATGTCCGTTGTAAATGTGGCCTTTCCCATGGCCTTTTCAATTCCATCTAATTTTTTAACATTTTTACCTATAGTAGAATATTCTCTTTTCACTATTTTCCCTCCAAAACATGTTTTTCAGATTTATTTTCTTCACATAATGATAAGGCATATTCAAAAAATAAATTAGTCATTTCACTGGTTATTTGAATTATTTTCTTTGTTATGGAATCGCTTACATATGTTAAATATGCTCGCTCACCATGCCTAGAAAATAATCCAAATTCCTCAGGAAATTCACTAGTTTATTTTTTTCATATGCCTAAAACAGCTTCTTCAATTTTTACGTAACCTGTACATCTACAAATATTACCAGAAATAGCTTCTTTCACATCTGATTTATTTGGAGATGGATTTTTATCTAGAAGAGCTTTAGATGACATGATCATACCTGGAGTACAAAAACCACATTGTATTGCACCCTTACTAACAAACGACTCTTGCAACTTATGAAGATTATCCTTAGTACCAATACCTTCGATAGTTTCCACAACAGAATCCATAGCCTGCATAGCTAAAACTATACATGAATTTACTGCATTACCATTCATAATTACAGTACAAGCACCACATTCTCCTTGTCCACAGCCTTTTTTTGTACCTGTTAATTGAAATTTATCTCTTAATATATCTAACAAAGTTTCATCTGGGGATACATGTACTTGAACCATTTCTCCATTTAATGTAAACTTAAGTAATTTTTTTTCCACTTCTCTGACCTCCTGAGTTTTATATGTCTAATCCTGCTTCTGATAAAGCTTCTTTTAAGGCCCTTTGTATTAAAGTTTCTAATACTTCTTTCCTATATTCTGCTGAACCTCTTAAGGAACTACTTCTTGGATGCGCATCCTTTGCTGCTAGTTTTGAAGCTTTAATAATCAATTCATTATTAATTGTAGAACCCTTTAAAAGGTCTTCTGCCTTTGTGGCCCTTGTAGGTTTAGGTCCCACTGGTGACATGACAATTCTAGCCCAATCAATAGAATTATCTTCATTTAATGATAATACAACGGCCACATTTAACATTGGTAGAGCCAATGCATTACGTTGACTTAATCTAACAAATGAACTTCCTTGATTTTTTTGCAGAGCCTTAAACTTTATGTGTGTAACTAATTCACTTGTAGAATCAATAACCGATTTACTAAGTCCACTATACATGTCTTTAACAGCTATATATTTTGTTCCATTACTATCCTCAACTTGTGCCATAGCATCTAAAGCAACTAGGGCAACAGCACCATCAGCTGCTGGCTGGGCTTTTACCACATTTCCAACAAGGGTGGCTGTATTCCTAATTTGAAGGGAGCCAACAGTTCCACAAGCTTTAGCCAATAAGGATCCTTTTTCATTTATCAAATCTGATTTATTTACCTCATTATGGGTAACTCCAGCTCCAATTAAGATTTCTCCATCTTTTAGTTGGATTTTTTTTAAAGATTCAATCTTATTGATATCAATAAGATGATCACATGTTATTTTCTCAGATTTTAAATCTAAGATTAAGTCAGTACCTCCAGCAATTACTCTACAATTGCCAGCATATAAGGAGAAACTCTTAATTACGTCTTCTGTAGATTTAGCTATAATATAATCTTTTAACAACTTAATACCTCCTCTTGAAATTTTGTAAAAATTAGACTATTCTTTTTATTTATAAGACCATATTTCCATATCACTCCGCAGTATTTCAAATTTCTTCAAATATTTACAAAAATATGGTCTATAAACTATATTTTAACAACTTAATGAATAAATTTCAAATGATTGTTAATTTCCATGAATAGACTTATGGGAAAATAGAGGAATATGTAGAAATTTAAAGAATTATCAAAGAAGGGAATTAAAGAAAGGGGGAAACCATGTGAGGGGGAAAAAATTAAGTTTATACTTAGGATTAATACTTGCCATAATAATATGCAATGTAATGATGGGAAGTTTAATTTATGCGGAAATGATGGAATCTAGTATTTCTAATAATATGGAGTATATTCATAATATATTAGATCAGGCCACAAGGAACCTAGATGAAAAATCTTTAAGAGAGATACACTCAGATAATGTATATGAAACAATAATAAACAATAAAATTACGGAAAGTGGATATCTGTTTTTAGCGGATAAGGATGGAACCATACTAATACATCCAAATAAGGAATTGGTAGGTACAAATATTTCTCAAAGGGAATTTATTAAAGACAGGTTAGACTATGATGCAGGAACAATAGAATATGAATATTTAAATGAAAATAAGATTCTTTTTTATAGAACTTCAAAATCAGGTTTTAAATTAATTTTCATTACTAGTAAAGATGAGCTAGTAAGTTTTAAAAAAGCATATATTATGGTAGCTATTATGATAGTTACTTTAATTGAAATGATAATTTGCCTTATTTTAGTTAAATTATTTTTTAAGGATGAATATTATTATGATAATCAAATTGGGTCATGTGGCAATGATGAATTAAAAAGTAAATTAGAAAGATTAAAAAACTATAGATTAAACAATACAATCACAGAGGAAGAATACAATAGAAAAAGAGAAAGTATAATTGATAAATATGAAATTTAAAAAGGATGTGAATTTTCACATCCTTTTTTTAGTACACAAAAGATCTATGAACCCTTTAAAGTATGGTATGGGCCTTATATTGGTGTGCTAGAGATCTCTTGTATATGTGCTTATTTATTGGACGAAGCTATGGATAAAAAGTTCCCAATTAGGCATATTCAAAAAATAAATTAGTCATTTCACTGGTTATTTGAATTATTTTCTTCGTTATGGAATCCCTTACATATGTTTAATATGCTCGCTCACCATGCCTCGAAAATAATCCAAATTCCTCAGGGACCTGACTAATTTATTTTTTTCATATGCCTTAATCTTTTTTTTATATGAGTTAATAAAAAATTAATATTTACTTTCTTATTATTTAATCCTTATGGATTAATCTATAATAGACAGTTATATAGATTTATCATTGTTAAAAAACAAAGGCGGTGGAGGGAATTTGAGTAATAGAAATGAGATAAATGATAAAATAAATATTTTAGGCCAAATATCTAATTTTTTCCTAGAAAGATATAGGGTAGTATATTTAATACTTATAGGATTGTTGTTATTAGGAGGAACTGCATACATAGGATTACCTAGAGAGAGAACACCTGAGATTGAACTTCCCTATGTAAACATAATGACCACATATGTGGGGGCGTCACCTAATGAGATAGAAAATCTTATTACGGATGAAATAGAAACTAAGATAAATGGATTGGAGGATATAAAATCCATTACGTCCACATCACAAAATAGTGTGTCTAGTATAATTATAGAATATGAAATAGGAACAGATGTGGATAAGAAAATACAAGATATAAATAATGAACTATCAAAAATGAAAAGTAAACTACCAGAAGATAGTGATGAACCTATAGTTAGAAAATATGACATAGGAAAATCCCCAATTATGAAATTAAATATAAGTGGAGATTATGATTTAGTTACTTTAAAAAATATAGCAGAAGATATTAAGGATGAAATAGAAAAGATAGATGGAATACAAGAAGTAGATTTAATAGGGGGACTTGATAGGGAAATACACATATATATTGAGGATGGAAAGTTAAAAACCTATAATCTTACTAGGGCAGATATAAAAAATGCCATATCATCATCTAATGTGGATTTTCCAGGTGGAGATATGGAATTAGATGATACCAATTATAATATAAGAACTGTTGGTTCCTTTAAGGAAATAGAAGAAATAGAAAATACGGTTATAATGACTAAAGATAATGTGCCTGTAAAATTAAAAGATGTGGCACAAGTGAAGGACACCTTTGAAGATGTAAAGTCCTATGCTCAAATGTTTCAAAGGGCCATGTCTCATGAAAATAAAACTACTAATACTATAAAAATATCCGTAAAGAGGGAAGATGACGGAGATATAATAGGTCCTTGTAACGAAATCTTAGGATTAATTGAAGGGGGAAAAAATCTATTATATCCATCGGATGTTTTTGTAAGTGTGGCAAATAATCAGGCTGTAGAGGTGGAGGATTCTTTAAATGATGTAGTATCTAATGCCATTTCAGGATTATTAGTTGTAATCATAGTTTTATTCCTATTCATAGGTCTTAGAGAATCCATAATAGTATCCTTTGTAATACCATTATCCCTATTATGTAGTTTCATTCTTATGAAAAATACAGATATGACCTTTAATGGTGTATCTGTACTGGCATTGATTCTGGCCTTAGGAATGCTTGTGGATAATGCCATAGTTATAATGGAAAATATAGATAGAATAAGGGATGAAGGATATGATGTAAAAACTGCATCTAGGGTTGCTACAAATCAAGTGGCACCAGCAGTAATGGCATCTACCTTAACTACCATGGCAGCTTTCTTACCTATGGCAATGATGGGTGGAATCATGGGACAGTTTATGAAGGTAATACCAATAGTTGTAATGTTCGCCATAGGTTCATCCTTTATAGTATCCTTAGTAATTACTCCAGTACTTTGTTCTAAGTTACTAAGTAAATACAAGAAGGATGAAAAGAAGGTTAGTCCTAGGATAAAGAAATTAAATAATATACTAGCCATAGTATTTGTATTTATACTTTCCATGTATGCCTTTAGTATAGATGGTAAAATTGCCATAATAACTATAGTATTGGCAATTGTATTTTCAGGAGCCATGTTTATAAAGAGATTTAAAATGAAAGAAAATACTTCCCATGGAGATTTGGTTGTAATTAAGAAGTATTCAAATTTCATGGATAATGTACTAAGTTCTAAAAAGAAGAGAATTTTAGTATTATTATGTGCCCTTTTAGTATTTGTATCTAGTTTAGCCACCATACCTATGGGGCTATTAAAGATTAAACTATTGCCAGATACGGATAGTACCACATTTACTATTAATATAGAGACGCCACCTGGGTATCTTTTGAGTGAAACAGGTCAAGTAGTGGAAGATGTGGAAGAATTATTATATAAATATGAATATATAGATAACTTTGTAAGTAGTTTGGGAAGTGATTCTAATAGGGCAGCAATAGATATAAACTTAGTGGACTCAGATGAAAGGGAAAAGACTAGTAATGAAATTGCAGCTATTATTAGAGAAGAAATGTCAAATATTCCTGGAGCTAAGATTACTATAGAAAAACAACAACATGGTCCTCCTACGGGTAAACCCATAAGCATTGAATTAAGGGGAGATGATTTAGATACCATTGAAAAAATTGCAAAGGATTTTAAAAATATTATAGATAATATAGATGGAACTACAGAAGTATTTACTAGTTTAGAAGGTGGTAGGCCAGAGCTTCAAATAGAAGTCAATAAGGAAAAGGCTGCCACACTAGGATTAAGTGTATTTGATGTGTCCATGGAAATCAGAAATACAATTCAAGGTATAAAGGTGTCTGAGCTTAAACAAAACAATAAAGAAACGGATATAATAATAAAAAATTATAAGGATGAATTTAAAACCCTAAGGGACTTAGAAAAGATATATATAACTTCTAATAAGGGACAAAAGATACCATTTAAAACAGTTGCAAGTGTAAAAGAACATATAGGCTTATCTAAGATAGAACACGATGATTTAGATAGGATAGTAAAAATAGAAGGGCAAGTAGAAGGTATAACATCAAGGGAAGTAATCCAACAATTTAAAAATGAAACAAAGGATTATTCCCTACCAAAGGGAGTAACCATATCCTATGGTGGAGAGACACAGGAAACAAGGGAATCTTTTACAGAACTATTTATAGATATGATAATAGCCGTATTACTGGTATTTATCATATTAGCAGTACAATTTAACTCCCTGTCTCAACCAATAGTAATATTAGTATCAGTGCCCCTTGCCATAATAGGTGTAATGGCAGGACTTATCATTACTAATAATAACTTTGGTATGTATGCCTTTATGGGATTAGTATCCCTAGTAGGTATAGCTGTTAATGATGCCATCGTATTAGTTGATTATACTAACTATTTGAGAAAAACTGGGTATAGCCTAGTAGATGCTATTAGGGAGGCTGGAAAGACTAGATTTATGCCAGTATTTGCCACATCCATAACTACTATAGGTGGAATATTACCTCTAGCTATAAAAAATGCTGAATATGGAGAGATGGGTTATGCTTTAATATTTGGATTAGTTGCATCTACCCTATTGACTTTAGTAATAATTCCAATAGTGTATTCTTTATTAGAGGAAGGTAAGGTATATTGGTCAAATAAGAGAAGGGGGACATTGAAAAATGAAGAAGCTTAAGACATGTGTACTTATCACATTAACTATAGGGTTATTATTTAGCGTTACCGGTTGTGGAAAAAAAGAAGTGGCAGCCCAGGTGACTAAGAAAAAAGTTGTGCCAGTGGAAGTAATGGAACTATCCACATCTACAGTTACGGAAGAATATGATTCCTTTGGTAAAACATATCCATTAGAAGAAACTAATGTGTCAGCTAAAACTAAAGGAGAAATAAAAAATATTTATTTTAATGTGGGAGATAAGGTAAATAAGGGAGATGTACTTTATACTGTAGATAGTGATACCCTTGTAAATACCTATCATATGAAAATTAGCTCATTAGAAAGAACTATAAAAGATCTAGAACTTAAATACAGAGATGCCCTTAGAAACTACAATAATACTAAGGTATTATACGAAAATAGGGCCGCCTCTAAAAATGATTTAGATAATGTGGAGTCTCAACTTAATCAAATTAAGTTAAGTCTAGAACAATCTAAGAAGGATTTAGACTTAAATAAAAGGGATAGAGAACTGGCCCTGGGAAATACCATAGTAAAAAGCCCTATAAAGGGTATTGTTGCTGAGAAAAACATTGAAGTTGGAGAAATGGCAGGGAATGCTGACTTTAAAATAGTTAATTTAAATAAAATAAATATTAAAGTTAATGTGGCAGAAAATGTGGTAAATAGAATTAATGAGGGAGATAATGTCCAGGTATATATAGAATCATTAGATGAAAACTATAATGGAAAAATAACTTCCATAAGTCCCATGGGAACAGGGAATAACTCCACATATCCTGTAGAGATAGAGATTCTAAATGAAGATTCTAAAATAAGAACGGGAATGTTTGCAAAGGCTAATTTTAAAATAGCAAATCTCAATGATCAAATTCAAGTACCTAAGAAATCCATATTAAAGGCTCAAAATGAAGACTATGTATATGTAGTAGATATAGAAACTAATATGCCTAAAAAAACAGTTGTGAAGACGGGAATAGTTAATAATGGATTAGTCCAAGTTAAAAAGGGTCTAAAGGCAGGAGATAAACTAGTTGTAAAAGGTCAAGAATATGTGGATGAAAAAAGTGAAGTTAAAATAGTAAATTAATTGGAGGAAACTATGTCTATAAAAACTAGGCTTATACTTTCATATATAGGGATGATTCTCATGCCTATAGTTCTTATTTTCATATTTAATGGTATGTTAAGTACTTTAGTATTTGATGATAAATTAGATTATTATGAAAGGGCAAATCCATTAAAATTAACGAGAATAAGTATCTATAGGAGTGGAAAGATTTTAAGACAACTGAATATGGATTATATTAATAACAAGGAAAAACTAAAGGACATAGATTATTTAAAATCCTTTGATAAGGAACTGGATGAAATTTTTTTGGGGATGGTTATAAAGGAAAATGGAGAAATAAAATATGTATCTCCCATAGTAAATGAAGAGAGGATACTATCTAAATTACCTGGCTTTGGTGAAAATGCAGATATGGAGCATGAGGTTATCCAGAAGGAAGGATTTGTAGTAGGGGCTCAAAGGGATTTTATAATAGATGATTCTAATATGAGTATTTATATTATAGTGGATTTATTAGAATGGGATGCTGTAATGAGTAAGGCTAGAATATTTACCATATCAGTAACTATTGTGGCAGTTTTAATAGTAGCCTTTGGATTAACCTTTTCCATGTATAGGGGTATAATAAAACCTATCAGAAAATTAAAAAATGGAACTGACCAGATTAAAAAGGGTAATTTAGACTATCATATAAAAGAGCATGGAAACGATGAGATGGGAGAATTAATAAAAGACTTTGAGGATATGAGATTAAGGTTAAGACATGCTAGACATATGCATATTAAGTATGAAGAAAATAGAAAAAACCTAATATCTAACATATCCCATGATTTGAAAACTCCCATAATGTCAATAAAAGGATATATAGAGGGAATAAAAGATGGGGTGGCCAAATCTCCAGAAAAAATGGACAAATATATAAATACCATATATGATAAAGCTAATCATATGGAAAATTTAATAAATGAGTTGTTTTTATTTTCAAAATTAGATTTAAACAAGGTGGATTTTGTTTTTCAATCTATTGATATAGTAAAATATTTAAAATACTGTGTTGAAGACTTAAGTTTTGACATGGAGAAAATAGGTGGAATTATAGAATTTAATCAGGGAAATGAAGAAATCATGGTAAGGGCAGATCTTCAAAAACTTCAGCGTGTCATATTAAATATTATACAAAATTCCATGAAATATAAATCTGATAAAAATTTAATAGTAGAAATAAATATTAAAGAATATGAAGAATTTGTCCAAATTGAAATAAAAGATAATGGAAAGGGCATAAACGAAGATGATCTTCCATATGTTTTTGATAGGTTCTACAGGGCAGACAAATCTAGAAATACATCCATTGGAGGAAGTGGACTAGGATTGGCCATATCTAAAGAAATTATAAGGGCCCATGGAGGAGATATATGGGCTAAAAGTGAAGTAAATAAGGGTACTAGCATATTTTTCTCCATAAGAAAATCTTAAGGCATATGAAAGGGGTACTCCTATGAAAAAGATATTGATTATTGAAGATGATATAAGTATTGCCGAGTTAGAAAGGGATTATTTAGAAATCAATGATTATAAAGTTGAGATAGAAACAAGTGGTCAAGGGGGACTAGATAGGGCATTAAATGAAAAGTTTGATTTAATAATATTAGATTTGATGCTTCCAGAAATAGATGGATTTAAAATATGCAAGTCCCTAAGAAGTAGTATAGATATTCCCATACTTATGGTTTCTGCTAAGGGTGAGGGAATAGATAAAATAAGAGGATTGGGCCTTGGGGCTGATGATTATATAACCAAGCCCTTTAGTCCCAGTGAATTAGTTGCTAGGGTAAAGGCCCATCTAGGAAGATATGAACGTCTAACTAGTAAGAGTGTAAGTAATAATAAAAATATAGAGATAAATGGATTGGTTATAGATAATTATTCAAAGAGGGCCTATGTGAACAACAGGGAAGTAAATCTTTCCTCTAAGGAATTTGATATATTAGAACTATTGGGTAAGAATCCTAATAGGGTATTTAGCAAGGAGGAAATATTTGAGCGAATATGGGGATTAGATTCCTTTGGTGATATATCCACAGTAACAGTTCATATAAGAAAGATAAGGGAAAAAATCGAACCAGACCCATCTAACCCACAATACATAGAGACCCTATGGGGTCTTGGATATAGGATTAAAAATAAAAGCAGCTAGGAGAATTTCTCCTAGTTATTTTTGTATATATAATTGACTTTTGAATCTTTATATAAAATTTTATGTTGATGGTGCTAGAAGTCTTGAAAATCGTGAAATTAAAGAAACTTGTGTTAAATAAGTTTTGGATTTATTTTGTTCATTTTCAAAGGGTTATAATCTTAGGATTTGTAACCTAATAAATAAATTTACATTATTTAATGGCATAGGTGTTAATATTTTTAAAGGAAAATTATAAAAAATTAAGTTTTTTCATGTATAAAATCACCTGTTTTGAATAAAAATACATGAGGTTTTCTTAATGAAGATGATAAACATATTGAAAACAACAGGTTTATAGATGCTTTAATCAATGTAACTTAATTAGACAATGTAGAACATTGACAAATTTATACAAACTGTAAAATAAATAAAAAAACATTTTTCTACATTTTTTTCACTTCGGATAGTTTAAACTATACTATGACTAAATATGGTTTGAACTAGAAAGGAGAGAAAACAGAGTATAAAGCACAATAATATTATTTACATAAACAATTTAAGGAAGATATAATGAAAAAAAGAATTATAGTATTAATTTTAGGATTAAGTATTTCAATTAGTGGAGTCCCATCAATTGCATTTGGGCAAAATCAAAACAGTATTGAAGGCAACAAAACGGTAGTATCAACTGTTTATGAGAATGCAAGTGAGAATATGGAAGACAATATCATAATGTACAATGGTGAGAAATATGAATTAGTTTTTGAAGAACTCGATGATATTTCAAGAGAATCCGAAATCAAAATTAATTTAGAGCGTACAAAAGCGAAAACTAAATCAATGAAATTCAATACAATGTTGGCAAAATCTTTTGTAGAAGAAAACACAAGTGATATTCAGGATAAATTAGAAGGTAAGATTAAAGAAATATACACAAATAAAAATCCTGATGAAAAATTTGATGTGCTAATTAATACATTTCATAAAGTGAGCGACTTAGAAGAGAAACTAATACAAGTATTAAATGATGATAAAATAGAAAAAATTGATTCTACAACTTATAAGGCTAGTTTAAAAAAAGAAGAAGTTGAAATTATTTTAAATAAAATTCCTGAAATAGATTATATTGTTCTAGAAGATGAAGTGAAAGGAACCTTAGAAATTCAAGATTCAGAAATTACTGATATAAAATCTTTAACAGGAATTTCTGCAAGTAAGGCAAGCTCAGAAATATTAGAAGAAGTAGAGGATGCTAGAAGAGATTTCAATGTTACAGGGGATCGTGATGGTAATGAAAGTAGTTACTCAAAAAATGATGTGGTGATAGCAGTTATAGATACTGGTATAGATGCGGATCATAAAGAATTTGATAAAGGTAAAGTTATTGCTTGGTATGATGCTGTTGATGATGAAAAAAAACCTTTAGATGAACAGGGGCATGGAACTAAAATGTCTACTATTGCTGCGGGAAATAATTATGGACATGCTCCTGGTGCGGCATTAGTAGGTGTAAGAGTCTTGAAATCAGATCGTGGCGATTTAGGTGATATGCTAAAAGGGTTGAAATGGCTATGGAAAAATAAAGATGTATACGATATAGATGTAGTTAATATTTCTCTTGGGCATGAACCAAAAAGATATCCAATAGGCGATTATACCATGAATTTAGTTGTAGACTATATTAATAAATTTAATAATGATGGAATCCCAGTAATGGTAGCTGCAGGAAACGAAGGGGATGAAAGTCCATATTACGATACTCTTACTACAGAAGCTAAATATACAACTTATCCTGTTGGAGCAGGAGTAGACCCTTTTGCAGGAGGATGGAGTCCAACAAAGTATTCTTCAAGAGGAAAAGGCAGTAGAGGTCCGAGATTTATAGCTAGTGCTGAACCACATAAAGTTGCCAAAGCTGGAACTTCTACATATACCTATGGTAATGGATCATCATCGGCTACAGCAGCTGCTTCAGGAACATTAGCATTAATGATAGATGCAAGAGGAAATAGTTCAAGGAAGTTAAACTTTATCACTAAGAAATTAGGGCCAAAAGGATTTGATAAAATATATGGAGAAGGAATGTTAAGAAGATATGATTCTATTGCAGAAAGTAAAGGAAGTTCAGAACGTTATGGAGATAAGTTGAGTGTTGCATACACTAAAGAAAATGTTACTGAAAAAAATAAATTTTATGTTTCAAAATTAAAGATTTTAGATGATGATTACTTAAATGTAGTATGTCATGTTTTAAATGAGAAAAATCTTCCATCTTCACAAAATGATTTTTTTGTATTTTGTTGGAAACCTGGGAAAAGTCCAAGTGATGGTATAAATTCAGAAGCGCTTAATTTGAATGGTAGATATACTCCTATTTGGTATAATTTTGCATATCATAAAGATGATATAAAAGCAGGTGATATTATATATGTCGCAGTTCACGGAAAAGAAGATATGGAATATTTATTAGAAATCACAGGAGCCGTTGAACCTGCTAATAATTAATTATATGGAGAGATGGATTTGAAAAAAATATATATTATATTGTTAACGATTGTTATTATAATAGGCAGCGCATATGTAGTAAATAAAAATAATATAGAACAGGAAATAAAAAAGTTTGAATTATTAGGATTTACTGTGCATTCTGTAGATACAGGAGGTTTTCTTTTCAAGGAGCAATTTATTAATTCATTTGATGAACCTGATGAAAAGGACATAATAAAACTTGACAAAAATACATCGTATGAAGTCGTTGGAGAAGATTTAAAACCTTATGTGGATGTGTATGTAAATACGAAAGAAGGAATAAAAATCAGCGAACTTGAATATTATGGATATACTTATATTGATAGTATTAAACATTATTATTTTAGAAAAATAATTGGAAGAAAGAAGAGATATCTAAGCATAGAAAAAACTGATGTTGTTAAATTAGTACAAGTGTATAAAAAAGAACAAAATTAAATTGTTTAACTTATGTAACATAAATTATGTTACATAAGTTAAACAACCATTAAGCCTAGATGTATCAATACATCTAGACTTTTCTAACTGAAAAGTTAATGTATTTATATACAAAAGTCCATGATTTATGCAATTTTCGACATGAAAATGATATAAATTATGGGCTTTTTTTATGTAACTCAATTAGACATTATATTTTCGTTTCTAAAGGAGGTAGTCCTAGACATTGAAAAAAACATCATTAGTATTGTTAATATTTTTATTCATTTTTAGCACAGTTACATCATTTGCTGATGCAAAAGTACCAATGAAATATGGTTCTGGAAAAGTAGAAATCACAGAAGAAGATGGAATTCCCGTATATACATGGGAAGCTAATGAAAAGCAATTAGAAAAAATGAATGAGCTTGAAGGGAAAGGTATGTCATATGGAGAAGTATTAAAAGCTGTAGCACCTCAAGAATTTGCAAAAATGCCAAATAAGAATAACTTAATGAAAACACCTTTTGATCAAAATGCTAGAGAAGTTAAAGAATTTGATATAATTAAAATGCTTCGTAGGTATGGTTCAAGTTGTGATATAGATTATTCTTTATCTAGATATGAAATAACTTTAGATTTAGAGATGAAAACAAATGGAGAGACAAACTGGATAGAGATACTTTCAAGATTATACGATGCAAATACAAGAAAAATAGTTAGTGCTAGAGTCAGTACAAAGGGAGATGAAAGCTCAAGTCGTATGTTTAGATCCCATTCTATGACTCATGTGATTAGTCCTTCAGATGGTACTTACTATGGTTGGGGGCAATTTAGAGTATATTCACCAGCTGATGGACACTATAAATGTGAAAATTCATTAACACGTAAATTTTCTTTTGATAAAAAATAAAAAGTCTAAATAGTGTATGTATATAAAACAAAAGGAGGTTATGATGAGTAAAATTATCAAAATATCTTTTTTGTAATGTGTTTTATTATTTTTTTCTCAGGGTGTAAATCACAACAAAACAATAGTATAAGCAATGAATCGCTTTCATATAGTGAGAATACACAAAAAAAAGATAGATTATATTTTAATGATGAAGAAGCGTTAAATATAACTAAAGATTTGTATAATGTTGAGAGTATATCATATGTAGAAGCTTATTGCGCTAATAAAGTATTATTTATAAATGCAGTTTTTGATAAGGAAATTTCAAGAAATGATATGATGAATATTGGATTGTCAACACTTTTTAGGACACTTTTTTATCGGACATCATTAATCTATATTCTACAGGGGTTAGGTAATCTAACGACCCATGTATCCTGTGGTTATTATACCAATTTACGTAATCAAACAATTCGTATTCTAATTGT
>NZ_JAOART010000107.1 GCF_025210435.1 Anaeromicrobium sp. | reverse complement strand
TCACAACATCCTATGCTATCTAAACATGACTCATGAACCTATCTACGAAGATTCACACTTTTGCTTGTGACAAGGACTTGGGTGGAAAAAATTTTCAATATATTTTCCTGAAATAGGCACACATAAAGCTGGTTTATAAATAATAAATCTATATATAATCTCTATTAACTACCTTATTATATAATACTACAATTATTAATCCTTTACCAAGTTTTATACAATAAAAAAAGGATGTGATGAGACAAAATCTCACAACATCCTTTATATAACATATATTATTACTCTGCAGAGTATGGTAATAATGCCATAGTTCTAGATTTCTTAATTGCAGTAGTTAACGCTCTTTGGTGAGTAGCGCAAGTTCCTGAAATTCTTCTAGGTAAAATCTTACCTCTTTCAGTAACGTATTTACCTAATTTTTTAGTGTCTTTGTAATCTATAGTAGTTGCTTTCTCTACACAGAAAGAACATACTTTTTTCTTACGTCCACGTCTTTTTTTCATCATTTTCAATTTCCCTCCCTTATCTTAGAATGGAATATCGTCATCGTCATCATCAAGGGCTTGGAATCCTTCTGGATTATCGTTAAACCCTCCATTGAAGTTATCTTGTCCAAATCCACCTTGATTGTCTCTATTAGCACGGTTTAAGAATTCTACCCTCTCAGCCACAATGTCTGTAGTGTATCTTCTCTCTCCCGTTGAAGTTTCATAACTACCTGTTTGTATTCTTCCTTGAATTGCTACCTTTGAACCTTTAGAAAGGTAATTAGCACAGTTTTCAGCAGATTTACCAAAAACTACAATTCTAAGAAAATCAGCACTTTGTTGACCTTCCTTAGCAAAAGGTCTATTTACTGCTAAACTAAAGGTGGCTACGGCTTTTCCTGATCCTGCAGTAAATCTAAGTTCTGGATCTCTTGCGAGATTCCCGACTAAAACTACACTATTCATTTAAATACCACCCTTTTATTACTTTTCGTCTACATTTACGATAATGCTTCTCATAACTTGATCAGCAATCTTGAAGTTTCTGTCTAACTCCTTAGGAACATCTGTAGCAGCTTTAAAGTTTATAACTACATAGTATCCTTCTACGTTCTTATCGATTTCATAAGCTAACTTTCTGTTACCCCACTCATCAATCTTTTCAATTTCACCATCAGCTTCGATGATTCCCTTGAACTTGTTCATTAACTTTTCTTTTACTTCTTGCTCAAGTCCAGTTTTTAAAATAAACATAGTTTCGTACTTTCTCATTATTTACACCTCCCTATGGTCTTGTTCGGCTCTTTCTAACAAAAGAGCAGAGAGAAAATTTCTCACATCTTAGAATTATAACATTCATATATACATTATGCAAGGTATTTCTGAATAATTTTTATAATTTGCCTTTTCTAATTACTCTACTATAGATTTCGTAACACTAAGTTTTCTTTATACAGTAACTTGCCTATAAGGGAAACTATTGAAAATCTTTGGAACCCTGGAACGTCACAACATCCTATGCTACTCCAACATGACACGTGAACTTATATACGAAGATTCACACTTTCGCTTGTGACAAGGACTTGGGTGGAAAAGATTTTCAATAGTTTCCTGAAGTAGGCCCGCATAAAGTAAGTTTATAATCAAAAAATCTATACTTCTTCTCTCTTAACAATTTTTTTAATTCGCTTTTCAAGTTTGGGTCTATCAATCCACAATTGTTTTTCGCAACCTAAGCATTTGATTCTAAAATCCATTCCAGTTCTCATAATTTCAAATTCATTGCTTCCACAAGGATGTTGCTTTTTAACTTGAATTATATCACCCACATATAATTGCATGGCCATAAGTATCATCCCTTCTTCACTTATTTTTCTTTTATTATAACTCTCTTTTCATAAGGAATTTCTATTCCCTCTTTATCAAACATATTTTTTATTTCTTTTCTTAAGAATCTTTCCACATGCCACTGATTAAGAGGTTTACATCTAGCTATTATGCCTATAGTTACTTCACTTGACCCAAAATTAGTTACGCCTAGTGTCTGGGCTTTTCCTATTATATTTTCATTTTCTATTGTATCAAATAAATGGTTAAGCCTATCTATTACATGGTCTATATTTTCTTCATAGGCCACTCCCACTTCAATCCAGGCCCTCATAGATCCCCTACATTTATTTGTAAGTCTGTTAATAGTACCATTAGGAATTATGTGCATATCCCCATTAAAATCCCTCAATATAGTTACTCTTAGGGTCATTTCTTCTACTATTCCAGATAAATTATCTACAACCACATGGTCTCCCACTTGAAACTGATTTTCTAATAAGATGAAAAAACCTGTTATTATATCCTTAATCAAACTTTGAGCTCCAAAACCAATAGCTAGGCCTCCTACTCCAGCTGCTGCTATTAGGGATCCTATATTGATTTCAAAAATTCCAAGTATTGGGGTTAATCCTATAAAGTATATGGTATATTTTACTATACTCACCATTATACTCTTTATGGTATTTAATCGTTTTTCTTCCCCTATAATTTTTAATCTAGATTTATTTTCAAAAAACTTGTTTATTAAAGCAGTGCTTATTTTCACAGCTATTATGGTTACTGTAAGTAATGCTCCTATTTGAATCAAATTTGGTATAGATAGCCTAAGATCATTGTATATCTTATATAAAATATTCATAATAGGCCTACCTATATACTCATAGGATAAACATTCTTTTTCATACCTTCTCTTACAATTCTATATAGCTTCATATTATTTAAATCTTCTTTAACTAATTCTGTAACCCTATCTAAAAGTTCCACTCTAAACTTAATAGAAAGGCCACAACTTGTACTGATTTCCCTTGGAGTAGGTATAGTTTCTATTTCCAAATGTTCCTTCAATTTTTTTTCTGTGTCTATGGCATAATGGGTTGAATCAAAAGCTAATACATAAAATTCTTTATCTAACATTTGCATCTCCTTTTTCAATTAATAGGCTTATATAGATTTCGTAACACTAAGATTTGTTTATATAGTAACTTGCCTATAAGGGAAAATATATTGAAAATTTTTGGAACCCTGGAACGTCACAACATCCTATGCTATTCTAACATGACTCATGAACCTATCTACGAAGATTCACACTTTGGCTTGTGACAAGGACTTGGGTGGAAAAGATTTTCAATATATTTTCTTGAAATAGGCACAAATAAAGCTGGTTTATAAATACGAAATCTACAACGTAACCTTATTCTTTGCACTATGTAGTGTATCTACTATAGTATACATATTAGTTACTCCACCTACGGCTAACTTATCCTTGATTTTATAATAATCTAGACAAGTTCCACAAGAAAGTATTTCCACACCTTCCTTTTCTAAAGCTCTTAAGTAATCTATAACTTCAGAACCTTCTATAGTAAGTTTTACTCCACTATTAATAAATAGTATGGATTTAGGATAAGGATCATATTCCGTAATAGTGTATATATATCCCTTCATAAGTATTTTACCTAATTCTTCAGCTCCCTGTCCTAAGGTCTCATTACCTATAAGGATTACTGTTTCATTATTAGTATTTTTACTTATAGTCATAACAGGTTCCATACTACCCTTATATATGTTTATGTGATAATCACTTTCTATTTGTTTTACCTCCACATTATAGGCCATACTCTGAGCTAATTTACTTACATTTTTCATGGCAACTTCATTGTCTACTATGGTTATTATACTTCCATCTTGTAATTCATCTAATACCTTTTTAGTTTCTATAACTGGTTTTGGACATTGTAGTCCTCTTGCATCAATTTCCTGATTCATAAAAATCCCCCTCTACAATTTTTATAATTGGATTATTAATATATAATATTTTTCCAAATTTCGATTTGTTTATTTCATTTTCTATTTTACCATTTTTGTTTAAGTTAAATGGTACAATTAACGCAAAAATTATAAAAATTATTAGGATACCCCTCACAAAACCAAAGGCTCCTCCACCTAAACGATTTAATCCATTTAATATGGGTAATGAACATATGCCATTTAACAGGGTACATCCTATAGATAAAATTATTTTTACTATGATGAATACTAAGATTATACTTATAATATTCACAATGGACAGAGTCATAGTAGTAAACATGACATTATTAGTCAAAGGATTTCCCATGACAGGCACTGCACTGTTCACTATACTATTAGAAACTAAATTGTTTATACTCTCCCCTATGGATGTATTTTCTACTATATATAAAGCTAGGCTTTTATAATATGTTTTTGCCACATATGCCCCTATGAAATAGCTAGCTATACTAAAAAATGATTTTATAAGGCCACTTAAATATCCCATTAGGGTACTAAGTCCACATACTATTAATACACACGAATCTACTAAGCTCATTTTAACCTCCTACTTTGGGTCATACTTTATGCTATATACTCTCGTTTTATCTTTTAAACCTAATAACACATAGGTATCATCTAATTTCTTTATAAATTTAATATCATTATTTATTTTCTTTTCTTTCAATTGATTTTGATCTATAGTTTCATTACCCATCAACTTATTTTTATTCATAGTATCCCCTTGGACAAAAAATAAGGTTCTGTCTGTACAAAAGAAAAGATTCTCATCTATGAAATTCATATCTATCACTTTACCATTTACTCCACTAATAATTTGTTCTCCATTATCCTTGTCTATAACTAGTATAAAGTTTTGCCTTTTTGTATCTATTATGGCCTTTTTTTCCCTAGTTATATTCAATGCAATCTGGCCTTTTTTATTAAATGCTACTCTTTTTAAAGTTCCATCTATAGATTTTTTCCAAAGGAGGCCACTTTTTTGAAATGCTGCCACATGCCTATCCCCTATACTTATTAATGTATCGTCTTCCATAAAGAATATATTTGGTATTATTTCATCCTTATAGGTCTGTCCACCTATAAGACCTCCTTTTGTCCAATATAATGCTGTTGAAGATTTCATGGAGTTACCAATTTCTAATAAAGATAGGGCTACTTTTTCTCCACCTTCAGACAAGGCCATATCTATTACAGAACTTTTATTTATGGAAAATGTTCCTTTTACCTTTCCTAGTTCGTTTAATACTTTTATATTAGATTTATTTTCCGATTCTGTAATGAAAGCTATATTTCCTGTACTATCATTAGTTATATATTTTATTTCCTCTTTTACTTCATAATCCCAGACAACATTTCCCTTTTCATCCTTTGCACTAATATATCCAGTCTCCTTGTCCCCCGTAAAAAATATATTGTTAGACGTGAGTATGAATGGCTTTTTATATTGGGCTAGGATATTACATATTATCTGTCCCTCTTTTGTATATACTTTTATATAATTGTTTTCATATATTACTATATTGTTTTTAAAGGGTTTCACCATGTTAGTTGTATTTTCATGTTCAAATGTGTATATTAAATCTAAATTAAAAGGCTTTTTCGTACTTCCTAATATGAAATTGGCTCCTTTATAAAATAAAGATGTAAGTATAGTTGCTAAAATGAAAATAGTTATACTTAACCTAAGTGATTTTCTAGCCATAAAATCCTCCTAATCATAATACTTCCATTGCTATCATGGCAATATCATCTTTTATCTCGTTATTAGCGTATTCTTTCACCTTTCTAAGAAGCTTGTACACTAAAATAGTTACATTTTTATTTCTATTTTCTTCACAGGTTTCTAATACTCCCTCACTATTAAAAAAACCTTTTTTAGGATGAACAGCCTCTGATATGCCATCTGTGTACAACAGGATTTTATCTCCCTTTTTTAGGTCTACTATCCCCTGTTCATAATCCACGTCTTCAAACAGCCTACAGATTGGTATTCCACCAATCTCTAGTTCACGAATTTCATCTTCCCTAATTAAAACAGGCAAACAATTATGTCCTGCATTAGCATATTTGAAAGTCTTATTTTTCTTATTATAAACACCATAAAAGATAGTTACATAATAAGCTGAATCAATTCCAAGTTCTTGATATTGTCCATATAAATTTTTAAGGGTATATGCTGGATCTACAGCATTTTCGCACAAATTTTTGATAGTTTGTTTTATAAACATGGTCATCATGGAAGATGTAACTCCATGACCAGATACATCTGCAATGTATATACCTGTATTTTCTTCATCTATTTCTACCACATCATATAAATCTCCACCTAATTGTTCTGAGGGGGTATATTTAGAAGCTATTTTTAAACCATTGTATTGTCCATCAATAGGAAGAATCCTAAGTTGCAATCTCTTTGCAAATTCTAAATCCTTTTTCATTTTTTGATTTTGGCTTATTATTAAGTCTTCCATCTTCTTTTGTTCTGTCACATCTCTAAATACTTCAACGGCACAATAGTTCTTCTTTTCTTCATCCCAAACAGGGGAGCTCACCACAGAATAAATCTTTCCATCTACAATTTCTTCTTTTGTAAATGAATTTCCTTTACAAATACCCATCCTAGATATACAATTTTTGCATGGGTTAGTTTTATTAAGTGCCCTATAACATTCTTTACCTACAATATCACCTAAACTCTTTTTCATGGGCTCGTTTATGAATAATACCTTATTTTCCTTGTCCACAACCCTTACCCAATCTGTCATATTAGACAATATATCATTATAAAATTCCTGTTGTGTTTTTAGTCTTCTCTTATATTTTTTGTGCATATCTAATCTCCTTAGAGTTTATTTATATTTAAATAGTTTTCTTCATAAATCTTTAATCCTTCATGAATTCATTAAACAACTACATATATTCTACAATCATTATACTACAATAAAACCCTAATTTTCCTATATAAAATCCATATTATAGTAAAAAGTCCCACATACCCAAAGATAGGATATAAAATACTTACTAATCTTTTAAATCCAAAATTTGATAAGGGTATGGTTATAATGCAAAAGACTCCACTTAAAAGTATATGGTTTAATTTTATTTTCTTTTTCATATGATCTAATACTATATACCCATTTGCAGCAGCTGTAGTAAACATGGCTCCCAACAAAATTAATCCATACATGGTATAGAATTCAAGTCCTAATGATTTTCCCACTTCTAACATGGGGATTTGGCTACCCTTTAGTTGTACATAATTCATATTAGTAGTTTTATGTATTATTAACATCATTACTCCCAAAACCAAAGACCCTCCTAAGGCTCCTAATATTCCTTCATATCTTTTTTTCATAAAGGGTCTCATGGAAAATAATATGGCTAAAAATCCTATGGAATTATAACTTACATATAAAATACTAGATACTAAGTAATTCCCTGTCATATTTATATTATCAGGTATATTTACAACAGCCTTCACTCCAATAGCCTTTATTCCTAAAATTAACATTCCCATAAATATAATTGGTACTATAATCATATTAACCGTACCTAATCCTTCTAGGCTATATATAAAAATAATAAATAAAAAAATACTCATGATAGAAGCTCCCACTAGGGGTCTACAACCAAAAAAACTTTGGATTAATGATCCTGTTCCAGCTAACATGACACAATAAATTGAAAATAAAAACAATATTATCATAGAGTTTAATACTTTACATAAGGATCTACCCACTATTCTTTCTAACCATTTTTCATAGGAGTAAATATTATAGGTATACACATAATTTAGCACATAAGAACTTATTACTATAAAAAATATAACACTTATATATATACCTATTAAACCCTTTTCCCTATACCTACTAAAAAAGGTCATCATTTCTTGCCCTGAAGCAAAACCCGCCCCAATTACAGTGCCCACATAAACACATATTATCTTTAATACATTTTTCACCTCTAACACCGCCTTAGACTTTATCCTACCATAGTTTATGTTTTATATGGCTTGTCCTATGATAAAGCCTATGACCTTATTTAAGAGGTAGTATTAGAGAAGATTCCATAAGGGGCAAAGTCAATTTCTAAAATGTTACTAGCGTTACTATTGCTATATTAAAAGTCGTAATAGGCATACGGCTACGATTTATGTGAAAACTGTAATATAGAATACATATCTGTTTCTAAAATAATGAAGCCTATGCATATACACAGGGCCTTTAGATTTATAATACTCATATTAGATTTTGTTACATTCTTTAAGTATTTGGTTCTATAGAATTATACATTATGGAATTGTATGTGGTATAATATGGATAATCAAAATTCGCTAATCTACTGTTGCCGCTGGTAACTATAGCGTAGATAGCAAACGAAAAGAGACTACAACATAAGCGAGGTGAAAAACAATAAATGATAAGTAAAACCAAATTCAGTGTATTTAACTTTATTTTATTTTGCTTTGTAACTTATTTTTACTTTGCTACCAAAGGACGAGTTAGTCCATACATAGCGTACAGAGGCCCAAGCGGCGGACAAGAGATTGTATCTACTCCTTTGAATGCATACTTTATGAATGCAGTGTTTATGATTTTTTTTGGGTTTCCGCGAAAAGACTATAATCCAAAATCAGCCCCTCTTATGATGTTTATTACAGCCTTCATAGCATTCGGTTACATTTCTTTAATACTAGAACATTTGAATTAAAATAAAAGCCTTCTTTCCTTGTCAAGGCATCTCGTACCACAAAGAAAGAAAGCTTTTATTTTTACTCACAAACCAAATAACATTAAGCAGCCGCTTTATCCGCTGCATCTAAATATCGTTTTGCTTCAGGCACTAACTCAATTACTTTAGCGCCAACAGGAGCTGCAGCTGCTCCTGCACTACCTAATATTGCAATTATTCCTACACCTGCAAGGCATAATAACATAGTACTCGTAGTGGCGTTAAGCCAACCTAATCCAGCAGATACATTGGCTGCATAAGCCTCTCCCGCTTTCCATCTATTAGGATCTCTTTTTAAGCTTACCTCAAGACTCAGGTAAACATTATGACCTGCAATAGTCTTGCAGTATTCCAAAATGAAAGTGAATGAATAAGGCGAGATATTTCTACCAATTGGTAGCTTAACTCTTACATCACCACCTCCTATTGATCCCACTTTATAACCTATAGTGTCCAATGCTTTTTTTAATTTCAGCTTCGTAATATTATTCACGTTTAAATCAGCACTAAATTCCTTCTCAGCACCTGCATACAATGTTGCAGCTGCATTATCAGAGCCCTTTATATCATAACTGACATATTTGCTTGGCTCCAAAACAGGAAACATAGAATATTGCCCATGAATAATTATAGAACCATTAGCAATAACTTTCGTCCATAGGTGTTGCCTTTTATCCATTATCATAGGTGCTGCAACGTTAAAACTTTTAAATGGCTCTTCCTTTACAACCAAATGAGGTATAGCTTGTTTTACTTGACGAGCACTCTTTGCAAGCTTTCCTTCTAAATCCTTATCAACAATGCCATCTGGATGCAATCCTAAATCCTTTTGGAATTCAACAACTGCCCTATGAGTGTCCGAATCAAATATCCCTGTTATTTTAGACAAGCGTCCCAAAGTATGCAACAATTCTTGTACTCCTCTTACCTCTGGTCCTTCATCTCCCTTTGTTAAGCCTGGCTTTGGCACCACAGGCTTAACAGGTGTTGTAAATTCCACAAGCGCACCCTGTTTACTTAACGTTTCTCCATTTTTTCCATAAAATCCATATCTATATTTAGTATTATGACTTCCAACCTGTAATTCTACTTTACCTGCTTCAGGATTAGGCCATGCAACGAATTTATTTGTATTAAGATTTTTAACGGCAATACCAGTATTGTTTTTACCTGGCTTAAATTTCACATTTACAATCACTTTCTTTTCGTAGCTAATCATTTCAGGCTTTCCTATAATTATCGGAACCCCTACTTCCACTACTGGTGCTTGAGGATAATTCTGTGCTTTTATATTAAAAGTACAAGCTCCACGACCAGTATTCCTAACAAAGGCATAGTAATCTACTCCAGCCGTTACATCTACTTGCCTAACTATATCATCCCCTTCTCCAGGCTTATTCATAGATGACATCCTTGCACTCACTGCGTCTGCGCCATGTGTTTCACAAACAAATAAATCTATATTGTTACTTAACCCTGATGAATTTATCCAGAAATTAGCTTTACCATTTTTGGCAAATACAACCTTATACCATTTTCCGCTTTCACCTACCGCTATAACTTGATTCAGAAGATCCTTGCCTTCTTCAAGAGATATCGCTGGTGAAGGGCCAGTTGATATTTTATACTCTTTTGTCCATGCACTTTCATATCCAGATTCGGATTTACTTTTAAAGTGAACAGGGTAACCTGTATCATAAGCAGGCATATCTAATTCAAAATAGTTTCCTGTAGTGCTCTTTCCTCCAGTTTTTCTAGAATCTCCCATTATAGTTGTATAAGCATTTTGTCCTTTTGTAAACGTTATTCTTGCTTTTTTACCATTTACCGCTATCTTTATATTCGTTGGTGGATGCACTGTCACTGATCCTTGTGGGTAATTCTGCGCTTTTACTTTAAATGCACCAGCATAATCTTTATAATTATGAACAAATATATAGTACTCTTTTCCAGCCGTTACGTCTATTCCCCTAACAATATCATCTGGTTGTCCAGGTCCAGGATTATTTTGGGATTTTCCTAACACTACATTATTCCTACCATGTCCATCATAAACATGTAGATCTATATCCTTATTTAGCCCTGCTGAATTTATCCAGAAATTAGCCTTACCATTTTTAGCAAATTTAACCTTATACCATTTTCCATTTTCAGACGCACTCATATTGTCAGAATAATCTCTACCTTCTGGAATAGCCGTAGCTGGCGCAGGGCCCACTCTTACTGCATATTTTTGTGACCATGCACTTTCTTGTCCACCTGATGATTTACTTTTTAAATAAATGTCAAAAGTTCCATCATATCCAGATGCAGTTAATTGGAAGGAATTTGATGAAGTTTCCCCTAACACACTCTTGTTTGCGCCTCCTAAAACAGTGGTGTAAGCATTTGCTCCTTTTGTAAATGTTATTTTTATCTTTTTTCCATTTACTTCTGTTTTTATGTTAGTTGGCGGATGTATTGACCCAACTTTTGAAGGATAATTCTTAGCTTTTATTTGGAAATTACAAACTCCAGCACCATAATCTTTTACAAACACATAGTAATATACTCCTGCAACTACATCTAACCCTTTAACAGCATCATCTGGAGCTCCATTTCCAGGACTATATGTAGATTTTCCTAGCTCTGTATTATCTGCCCCATGCCCATTGTAAACATGCAAGTCTAAATCACTACCTAACCCTGCTGAGTTTATCCAAAAATTAGCCTTTCCACTTTGAGTGAACTTAATCTTATACCATTTTCCTCTTTCACCTGCCGCTACAGTTTCATTGTATACTACATCATTTTGTATTTCTTTAGCTGGCGCAGGACCAGTTCTTGTTGTATATTTTTGCGTCCATCCACTTTCAGTTCCATCCGATGCCCTACTTTTTAAGTAAAAACTAAAAGTTGAATCATATCCAGATGCAGTAAGCTCAAGTGAACTTGACCTAACTCCTCCTAGCACTTTCTTTCCAGAATCTCCCAGTAAAGTAACATCAGCATTTGTTCCTTTTGTAAATCTGATTCTTATTTTTTTACCATTTACAGATACGCTTACATTTGTTGGCGGACTTACTGTTGTAGATCCACCTCCTTTCATAGTAATGGTATCTGTTCCTGCTAAATACCATGTTCCATTCTTAGCTAGAGCATAAGCATATAATGTATATGTTCTTCCTGCACTCATTCCCTCAGTTACTCTTCCTGTAACAACATTAGATGCTCCTATATCAGTAGGCGCTGCCCAACTTTGCGCTACCCATCCACGAACGTTATTCGTGCTCTTTCCATAATCCGTACCTGTAATTCTCAATTCATCATAGTATTTTAGAGTGAAATCATTACCTAATTGCACCTTATAACTACATGAATTTGTTGTTGGATTTGATAATCTTAAATATGCCATTTTATTTCTCTCCTTTTCTTAAAATTTTATTTACCATGTTATAACGTTAACTAACTTTCTACTTGTACTCATTTTGTATTTTCCATCAACTTTAAGCATGGCGCTTCCACCACCATCTAGGGTGATTCCTTTTGTGCAACCTAGATTTATTAAAGTCTTTTGGCCTCTTGCTATGTCAGAATCTGGCCTAACAGCAATAATTACTTTATTGGTTTTTGGATTGTATCCAATCACAGGTCTATTTGCCTTTCTTCCTATATCTGAATACATCCCCTTAAAACCCTCTTCTTCCATTCTGATGTTAGGCATTATAGTGCATCCACCTACGGCAAAATAAACATCTTTTTCTTTTGTTATATCTGCTACTGGCTTCACATCTACACTGCCATCGTTATAAACTATCAATGTTCCTGCGGGCAGATACCCATTAGCTCCATAATGTGGCTGTCTATTAACTAAAACCTTTCCTTCTGATACTGCAATACTTAAGGGCATTTCTTTTGCTGTCCACTGATAACCTGCTGTAACAAAATTATAAAGAGCTATTTCACTACCTCTTTTATTTTGATGTGAAATTCTTAAATCTTTTGGGTCCAATCGCACCACATGGGTTGAAGCTATTTTTTCATACTCAACTTCTGATTTCCTCATAGTTATAGTAGCTGAACCTGCTAACCACCAAGTATAAGGTGCAGCAGCTTGTTGTACGTACGCATATAATGTATATGTTCTTCCTACATTCATTCCATCGTTTACTATCCCTACAACATACTTAGAAGATGAACCGCCTGCTGACCTATGCTCTACATATGAACCTACATTTGATGTAGGGCTTCCATAGTTTGTCCCTGTAATCCTTAATCCCCTATAATAAGTTGCATTAAATGGATTACTTAACTGCACTTCAAAATCACATGAATTTGTTGTTGGGTTTGATAATTTTAAATATGCCATAATAATGCTCTCCCATCCTACTGTTCTACATGATTCTCAATATTTGATTTGGGTAAATCAAATGACTCCCCACTAGTCCGTTAAACTCCTCAAATACTGTTTGCCTTACTTTCATTAAAAGAAAGTTTAGTCCATAGTTTTTATAAGACTACTTCTCACTGGCCAGTTCGTTGTGCGCCTTACACTTTTTATATATGGAGTGACTTCAAAGAAAGTAAACCAAAGTTAAATATTTTTTTAAAGTTAAAAAGCTGATAGCTTAAAATCCGCTACCAGCTTTTTATCACATAATTCTAAGTACTTGATTTGGATAAATCAGATCATCTTTTAAACCATTTAGCTTCATTAGATCATGAACTGTAATGTTAAATGATTTTGCTATAGAGTACAAAGTATCTCCAGATTTAACAGTATAAGTATCAACGAAATTTATAAGTTGAAGGATTTTTTCTTTTACTTTATCTAAAGGAAATTTCACCCCTGGACAATTAGTAGACTTCAATTCTTTATGCCCTTTGACAACTCGTATTTCATATTTTTTATGTAAGTAATAGCACAATTTAATAAGAGCTAATATTTGAATGTATGATTCTATTTTTTTATCATAGTTACCTTGTAAGCATATTCCCAAAGAAGCTTTATTATAGTCTTTACAGTGAGCTCCCATTGTATTTTCAGGCCTACCCCTATATATTTCCCCATCTTTTGTGATAAAAAAGTGGTATCCAAATCCACTCCAGCCATTTTGTAAGTGCCAATTATGTACATCTTCAACTGTGCAACTACTATATGCAGCATGATGAATTACTATTATGGAAGGTTTTAGTAGTGGGTTAAGACTTTTAAATTTTAAATTAGTTTCAATGATTTTCATTTCGCATCACTCTATCTATTTTTTTATAAGATTTCCTGTTAATTACGTCTGCATTTTATATATGGAATAATGCTTTTAAAAGTAAACTGAGAAATAAATTTAAAGTTTTTTTCATTTTGGTTTACTTTTAAAAAACTTGTTCCATATATATATATTGAGTGAGACAAGAAAGAGAGTTTTTGGAAGAATATTTTAGGATATTCTTCCAAAATCTATTTTTTTAACATTTTCACTCGAACTTATGTTCGACAAAGCGTTTTTCAAATGGTATAATCTTACAACTAGCTGTGCAAAGGGGGAATAGGAATGCTTAATCAAAATCAAGACTTTCAAAGCTTTGAACAATCACTAGAAAGGTATGTAATAAAAACACTTAGTTTAGGAAAAAAAGAATTTTATAGAAAATACAATAAAGAAAAAGATAGAGAAAAAACAATATTAGATAAGCCTATATCTGCTGGAGACGATACATCAAGGGTTAATACAATTGTGGATACGGTATGTATAGATATAACAGAAGAAATTTGTAGTAAAAGTTTAGATATAGAAGATTACATAGGTAATGAAAATTTATTAGAAGCTATAAAATTATTGACTAATAAAGAACGTTGTTTATTGTCTAAGCTTTTTGTAGAGTGTAAAACTGGACCAGAAATAGCTCATGAAATGAAGGTTTCAAAGCAGTATATAAGCAAAGTTAGGGGACAAGCTTTAAGAAAAATAAAAAAACATATGGAAATTGAGGTGAGATAAATGGAGGATAATTTCATTGAAATTATAAGTGAGACAGGGTTTCCAATAGCAGTAGCCGGATACTTATTGATTCGAATTGAAAAACGACTAGATCAATTAAATGGAACCTTGTTACATATGGCAGAAGTATTTTCAAAACTTAAATAATAACTAAAAAGAAGGTGACATTATGGGGGATAATTTAGATTTGAGATTTTTACATTTGAGCGCTAAAAAAGGTAATGCAGGGGATTTAGATAAATTAATGAGATATTTTGAATCATATGTTAAGAAGTATAGCCATGTGAATGGAAAATTTGATGACGATGCTTACCAAGAGATGAATATTAAATTATGGAAATGCCTTAACAAATTTGAATATAAAATTGCAAGTTAAGTTCAGAACCAACGCAACACAATCTAAATTGTGTTGCTCTCACTAAAACAACTAAAATCATTTAAACTACACGGATAGAAGGTAATTTTAATAATCACCTTTTTATTTTATTTGTTTTTAGTGCCACATAATATATAATTTAGACATAATATGTTTCTGTTATATTTTAAAAGTTATGGGGGTAAAGATATGAGAAGAAATATAAATTTTGGGACTATAATAGTAGCACTCATTGCCGTAGGGATTTTTATAAAGTTTTTCCCACCATTTTTCATGTACATACTTAACAATGTTCTTTCAAAATAAATAATATAAGGAGGTGTGATATATCTATGTCTGATCTTATAGATATTGCATTATTTAGCGGATTGGCAGTAGCTTTATTATTCGCTTATATTCACATGGAAAGACAAAAGAAAATAACAAAAATGGTTAATGACAAATTTGTTAATAACACGGAAAAACTATTAAATAAAATGATAAATGATAAAGAAGAAGATAAACAATTCAAGAAAGAAGTTTTAAGAGTTCTAGAAAAAATAGAAAACGCCTTAGATGAAAATCGAGTAGGAGGTAAATAATTATTTTATCTACCAACCTCTCACACCACCGTTTGACAAGTAGTCATGATTTAAGATCTATTTTTCTTTTTTTAAAATTTCCTTAACCTCTTTAATATCAGAATGTATTATATGCAAATAATAAAAAAGTAATAATATTATTAAAATCATCAATTCTTCTCCTATCTTATTTTCAATGCTTTGATTATATTATAATCTATTTAAACTACATTTTAGGCATATGAAAAAATAAAGCAGGAAAAAATCCCCTGCTTCACTGATGTCTTTTTAAAGATACATTTTTCTTCTCATCACATAAGATACGTCTCTTAGAGTTCTCAATAGTAGTTTTTAATTCTACTTTACCTCCCCAAAGGGTTGTAATATATCTTAATGTTTCATAGGCATATGTTAACTCCAATTCTCTGCCATCATATTCATGTTCTAATAAAAGAGTATGGTCCTTTGGAGATATCTCTATGACCTTAATAAGTGGAATGGATCCTACTCCTGTTCTATTTGCCAATGTATTTCTTATTTCTTTCCAACCCTCTTCATCTGCTATTTCTTCTATCTCATAATCTTTGTTTTTCTTTTTATACTGGAAAAGATTCATTTCCCTAGAAAGTTCCTTTGTAAGGTATCTTCTAATAAATGAATTGTCCCTTTCCATTTTACGAACTTCAAATATCTTATCTTTACCATATTTCTTTTCAATATCATTAAAAATTTTAAATCCCATATAATAAGGGTTAATTTGACCTAGGAAAGGTCTTATTACCTGATTATGACGATTTAGAAATTCCATATGGAGGCCTTGAGGTAATTTTAACTTATTTAAAATAGTATAGTGCCAATAACTGGCCCACCCCTCATTCATAATTTTCGTTTCTATCTGAGGGATAAAATACTCAGTCTCCTCCTTTACAATATTTAATATGTCCCTTTCCCACTCCTCTAATTTCCCATATTCTATTATAAATCCTATAATATCTTCAGTAGGCTCTAAAGGAATTTTTTCTAGATTAGGGAAAGGAATATGTTTTTTTTCATCTAAGGGACTTGTTATTTTTATTTCTGAATAATAATTTTCAAGGATTTTTTTCTTCATCTCCTCATTGGAGAGTTTTTTATCCCCTATTACCCTTGAGGTTTGAAATCTCAATGCATGACCAGCATCTAGTACACGTTCTACTCCCTCATATCCAATACTAGGGTCTTGTATGTAGCTTCTGATACGATCTGCATGGTTTTTAAACATATTAATAGTATTATCTGCTCGAGTTCCTTCTTTAAAGAGCCTATTATTTTTAAAAAAGTCATTATGTCCATACACATGGGCTATGGTAAGTATCTGTAAAAGAAGTGTATTGTCCCTCATCAAATAAGCAATACATGGATTAGAATTAATAACCATTTCATAGGCCAATCCTTGTACATTATACTTATATAGGCTTTTTTTCCTCTCATAGGCCTTCCCATAACTCCAATGGGCATAGTGAGAAGGCATTCCCACATAAGCTTCATAACAAATCATATCTTCATAGCTACATATTTCAAACTCTTGAGGATAATAGTCTAATCCCTCTTCCTTCACTATTTCTTCTATTTTATGATTCCACTTTTCCAACTCTTTAACTGTATATTCCCTCATAAGCAAAATTTATCATTCCTTAAGCCCTTCTTCTTTGTCCAACAGTCTTCTGAGAGCAGGAACAATATCCTCCTTTCTTGACATGGTCACAACGGAGAAGTTTGGATATTTCACTTTTCCATTAAATTCAGATTTAATAGTACTAGTTCGTGTATAATATCCTGTCTTAATCTCTCCATATCCAAAAAGATTACAGGTTTCACACAATTTCTTTGCTGCCTCCACAGCTTTTTTATTGTCCTCTGACCAATTGTCTCCATCGCTACAGTGAAATGCATATATATTCCACACTTCAGGATTATATCTCTTTTCAATGATCTCCAAAGCCTTATTATATCCACTGCTAATATAGGTACCTCCTGATTCTCCCTTATGGAAAAAGTCATTTTCACTTACTTCTTTTCCCACAGTAGTATGGGATACAAATACAATTTCCACATTAACATACTTTAATTTAACAAACTGATATAAAAGAAAATAAAAGCTTCGAGCCAAATATTTTTTTGTAAGGGTCATGGAACCTGATGTATCCATGATACAAATCACTACTGCATTACTTTCCCTTCTAACATCTTCCCTTACACGATAATACCTTAAATCATCTTCTTTAAATGGAAATCTTTTCTTTTCTCCTTCAAGATCATAGAGTTCTTTATCCTTTCCCCTTTCATAAACTTTTTTTCTCTTTATTTTCTCTATCACTGATCTTTTCTTGGCAAGTCTAGGTGGAATTCCCTTTCTCTGATAGCCTAATCTTTTAAAATTTTTTTCCGATTCAATTTCACTAAACTTCTTTCTTTCCATAAAAGGTAAATTTAAATCATCAAATAAATATTGTATCAACTCTTCAATGGTGATCTCTGTTTCATAAATATCTTCACCCTCTGTATTTCCAGCTTGTTCTTTACCTTTCTCCATCTGATCACTACCTATTTTATCTCCCCTTTTTTCATTTCCCGTTCCAGAACCGGTCCCCTTTTTATTTTTTCCATATATAAACTGATATTCCTTAATTCCCTTTATAGGAATTTTTACCTTTTTATCCTTGCTCTGTCCAATAATACTCTCTTCAGCAATAATATCTCTTATATTCTTCTTTATAGAATCCTCTACTAATTTTCTATGTCTTCTTGTATCTTCTGCTGCCCGATCCCGGCCTCTGCTGTCAAACTCTCTAAATATAGCCAAATCCTCACCTCCATATAAAAGTCAATCTAGATTTTGTGGAGAAATGAATAATTAAGAATGAATAATTTTATTATTCATTCTTAATTTTTAATCTAATCAATTAATCTTTCCATAAATTATTTGCAGCATACTTAAGGATTACATTACAACATTGATCACAATATCCATTTCTTTTCATTTCTTCTACCATGGCATCATACTTCTTGTTCTGTTCCTTATCCCTAACTTTAGTACGGGTAATAACTCTACTTAATTCCCTTACAGATGTGGTTAATTTCTTCTCAATTGCTTCCTTTAAAGGTTCATAACATGTATAATCAATTTTGCCACCACTACGCATGAGATAGAACATATAGGATGTGATATCTTGCCTAAATCCTTTAGCTGCACTCTTAGTAATATTAATTTGTTCTTCAACGGATCTTAAGAAATTTTCATCTGGTTCTAATTCTTCACCCGTACTCTTATCTTTAATTTTTGTCTTATTAACATAAGCTTCAGCATGATCTAAATAATTATTAAATAAATCCTCTGCCTGCTCGTTATATCCATGGATAAATGCCTTTGTTACTTCCTTTTCTAATATTTTATGATATTCCTTTTTAATAATATTTTGTATGAAGTTTAGATATTTTTTCTTTTCTTCATTACTAATTGATGACTCTTTTACTGATTTAACTAATACTTCAAGGACTGCAATAGGATGAATACAATCATGTTCTGCCTCTGCCATTGCCGTATCTATTGCTTTCATAATAAATCTTGTAGATATTCCTGTCATACCTTCCCTTTGTGCCTCTTCTCGTAGTTCTAATATGTCTACCTTTTTTGTAGTTCCCTTTTCTACAATTTCTTCACCATTATAAATTTTTAATTTTGTAAGGGTATCAACCTTTGTTGAAGGAGCAAGTCTCGTTAAAATAGCAAACATGGAAGCTACTTCAATAGTGTGGGGTGCAATATGGGCCCTGAACTTACTCTTTTTCAAAATCTTATTATAAATCTTTACTTCCTCATTCAATTCAAGGCAATAGGGCATCTCTATCTTAACAATTCTATCTAATATGGCTTCATTAGTATGATCTGCTTTGAACTTATTCCACTCAGCCTCATTTGAATGGGCCAAAATAATGCCATCAAAATATATCATAGGCCCTTTACCAGGAGATGGTATACTTTTTTCTTGTGTTGCAGTGATCATTGCATGAAGATACTCAACCTCATTTTTAAATACTTCTATAAATTCTACAATTCCTCTATTACCCACATTAAATGCTCCATTTAAAGACAATACCCTTGGGTCATCTTCAGCATATAAATCTAGTTTTGATATGTCTACAGATCCTATTAAGACAGACGTATCTTGATTATTGGGATCAACTGGTGGAACTACCCCTACCCCTTTTCGTGCTCTAATACTAAAGTCCACTGTTTCTACAGGCACTCTTTCAAATTCTCCATTATATTCATTTATTAACTTATATCTACAACTAGGACATAAGTCTCCTTCAATCTTTATATTTAATAAATCTTCAAACTGTTTTCTAAGATGCTTTGGTACTAAGTGAAGAGGTTCTTCCCTCATGGGACATCCCTTAATTGCATATACAGGAGAACCCATCTCAAGGACCCTCTTTAGAGCCTCCATCAAGGAAGATTTTCCTGCTCCTACAGGTCCCACAAGATAAAGAACTTGCCGTGATTCTTCACCTTTCATAGCCGCTGTCTTAAAATATCTCACAATTTTCATCAAACTTTTATCAATACCAAAAAAATCATCTTTAAAAAAATCGTACTTTTTAATAATGTCATTACCATAAATTCTTCTCAATCTAGGATTTTCTTCTGTATTTATTACTTCTACTCCCTTTTCTATGATTCGTTCATACATCCTTTGGTGTGCTAACATACACATGGATGGACTTTCTTTTAATATTTCAAGATAATCCAAGAATGTACCTTTAAAACGTTGTTTTCTTCTTTCCTCTCTATCTTTTTTAATAATCTCTGAAAATTCCATCATAATATTTAGAATCCCCCCCCCTTTTTTAAAAAACAAACTTAACCTAAATTACACACAAAAATGTATTTTTTTAATCTAAATAATCTTACTTGTAATAATATGTATGTGATTTCTTTCTTTTTTAAAACAATAATATTAAAAATGTCTTGTCCCATTTATGTTAGACAAATATATCTTTATAAAATATAGATTTCGTAACACTAAAATTTCTTTATATAGTAACTTGCCTATAAGGGAAAATATATTGAAAATTTTTGAAATTGAGGAACGTCACAACATCCTATGATACTCCAACATGAGTCATGAACCTATATACGAAGATTCACATTTTCGCTTGTGACAAGGACTTGGGTGGAAAAGATTTTCAATATATTTTCCTAAAATAGGCTCACATAAAGCTGGTTTATAAATACGAAATCCATAGCAACGAAAAAAAGCCCATTCATTATGAATTGACTTTTATTTATTTCCTAAAACATACACTATATATCCCCCATAAGATAAAACTAATAGGGCCCCTTCCCATCTTACAATTTTATAATGTAATATGGAAAATACTAGTAATAAGAAAGTGTATACAACCATAAATGCCACATCTACATTTAATCCACTTTCCACAGTTAATGGACTTATGGTAGCTGATGTGCCTAGTACAAATAAACTATTAAATATATTACTACCTACTATGTTTCCAACGGCCATGTCACTATATCCCTTCCTAGCAGCAGTAACACATGTAATAAGCTCTGGTAGGGAAGTTCCTAGGGATACTATGGTTATGGCCACTAGGGTCTCGCTGAGACCAAAAGCTATAGCTATTTTAGTGCTACTCTTTACTACTAGGTCCCCTCCAACTAATATACTTATTAATCCACCTATAGTATATATTATACTCTTTCCTTTGCTAACTTCATGAAATTCTTCCTCATAATTTTCCCTGCTTTTCATAGCCACTTCAAATAAATAATACATGAATATTATGAAGAAACATAAAAGGATCATCCCATCTGTCCTAGATAATACATTATTACCTTCTTTATTCAAAAATACATCACTCATTAGTATTTCAAGAACTATGGCAGCTAACAAGGTAAAGGGAATCTCCTTTTTAATAGTCTGTATTTCTACTTTAAGTGGTATTATGATTGCAGCTATGCCTATTACTAAGGACATGTTAAACATATTACTTCCTATAATATTACCTAAAGATAGACCATTATTTCCACTTATGGCAGCCCTAATACTAACGGCCCCTTCTGGAGAACTGGTTCCAAAGGCCACTATGGTAAGTCCTATTAACACAGGAGGAACCCTTAATAGTTTAGCTATACTAGATGCACCATCTACAAAAAAATCTGCTCCCTTTATTAATAAAAGAAATCCTAATACTAATAATATATAATGCATATACAATCTCCCTTTCTCATGTTCTACTTAATCTAGTTTTTATCAATGGATGGATTTTTATTCTATTAGGCTTATGAAAGAAATAAATTAGTCAGTTCTCTGAGGAATTTGGATTATTTTCAAGGCATGGTGAGGGAGCATATTAGACATATGTAAGCGATTCCATAACGAAGAAAATAATTGGAATAACCAGTGAAATGACTAATTTATTTTTTGAATATGCCTTATTATTTATGTTATTATGTTAATAACAAAGGAGGATGATCATGTTTAGAACATTTTATGTGGCTTCTAAATTTATTTGGGATTTAGCTCTTTTAACTCCTAGAAAGATGAAATTAGAAAGACTTCAAAAGGAAGGTAACATCAAAGAATCAGCTGATTTAATAAGTATAACTACTAATAAATGGGCAAAACAAATTATACAATCTAGTGGTGTTGAAATAGAAGCTATAGGCTTAGAAAATATACCAGATGGTCCTGTTGTATTTGTATCTAATCACCAGGGTTATTTTGATATTCCCGTATTATTTTCTCTTATTGATAAACCTGCAAGTTTCATTGCAAAAAAAGAATTAGGTACAATTCCCATATTTGGAAAATGGATGGAGCTTACAAGATGTATATTTATAGATAGGGGTAATAAAAGACAATCCCTCCAAGCAATTAAAGATGGTATTGCACTTTTAAAAGAAGGCCATTCTTTAGTAATCTTTCCAGAGGGTACTAGAAGTAAATCTTCTGATATGAAGGATTTCAAAAAGGGAAGTTTAAAGCTTGCCACAAAAGCCAAAGTTCCTATAGTTCCCGTATGTATAGATGGAACTTATAAAGTTTTTGAGGCTAACAATGGTAAAAAAATCACTCCTGCAAAGGTTAAAGTAACCTTTTGTGATCCTATATTTACTGATAATATTACAAAAGAAGAAGATGCCCTTTTAAATGATAAGGTTGAAGGAACCGTTAGGAAAAATTTATTGTCTAATTAGGCATATTAAAAAATCTTAAGAACAAACAAGTAAAGTTCTTAAGATTTTTTAATTAAAATATATATATTCCCTTGTATATTTTCTGTTAACACCATGAAATTTTCTTTCTTCTTCATCACTTATTAAAGTATATTCATATCCCTTTCTATAAAACCCCATTTCAAATCCAGAAAATTTATTAGTCTTTATTTCAGTTTTAAATCTATTAGTATCTATATCCCTTTTAAATGGATTATATCCTACCCTCACTATGTCATCTTCAGTTTCTTCATTATAAGTTTTAAAATATGCTTCTCTTAATTTTATTTTATCTCCTATAGTTTCCTCTATCTCATCCTTGTGGTCATCATCTTTTAAGTGATCCTTAAGATTTTTATCTAAAACTGACATGGCATCTTGAATAATTTGGGTAGATATTAATATCTTTATCCATTCATTTCTTATGGTCTTAGATAATTGTCTCACCTCTTTGGGTTTCATCCTTATGTTCCTATCAGAAAGTTCTAATCCTACTGCCATGGACAAGTCCCTTGTGGTTACTATATCCTCCATTGGTTCAAAGGTTTTATAAAAATATCTTTTTACAGAACTACTGGCACCAATATGTTGTACCACTTTTCTATTTAACCCTAATGACTGACCGTTAATATTATGAAAGACTTTATGCCATCTTCTTTGAATCTGCCTTCCCTTGTTGCTTTTTCTATAGTTACTTATAAAAGTTTCAGCAGCTAATCCTTGAAATAATCCTGTAGCAATGGGTCCTATCAATTTAATATTCCTCCTTTGTAATATAATACGGTAACACATGCTACTTTTGATACTATAGATTTCGTAACATTAAGATTTCTTTATACAGTAACTTGCCTATTGGGGAAAATATATTGAAAATCTTTGGAACCCTGGAACGTCACAACATCCTATGCTCCTTGAACATGACTCATGAACCTATCTACGGAGATTCACACTTTCGCTTGTGACAAGGACTTGAGTGGAAAAGATTTTCAATATATTTTCCTGAAATAGGCCCACATAAAGCAAGTTTATACACCAGAAATCTATATATGGATAAAAAAATAGAGTTTTATATAACAAAAACCCTATTCTAATTCTATATTTTTTTATTGAATACTATACATGCCTCTACTCTGCATATAATTATATACATGCTCTCCGTGTTCCTGTTCTTCCTTTTGAATATGATTTAATATTTGTCTTATGTTATGATCTCTGCACTCAAATATGGCCGTATCATAATTAGATGAAACATACTTTTCTGCCACTAATATATTTTCACATAAATACTTGTCATTATCTGTTCCAGTTGTATTTATGCCTTTAAATTGATATTTATTATCTTCCTCTTGCCCCTGTGCCATAGGTGGCACTTGACCATTTAGTATTTTAGTTAAAGTATCATAATGCTCTTGCTCAACACTGGCATGATCCTGAAATATGTTTTTTAGTACAGGATCATCAGCTCTTTTACTATACTCTGTATATTTTTTCACACATACAAGTTCATGCTCCCTTTGATCTTCTAAAAGTAATTTTTCTTTCATGGTTAATTCCATAAAAAACACCTCCTACTTTTAGTTTTCTATTCTATTAAAAATTTATACATAATAATACTATGTTTCACGTGAAACATAGTATTATTATGTACTTATTATAAGAACATCAATCCTACCGCTATTATTAATCCCGTATATATTAAATCTATTATACAAAATCCCATTATGTCTCTAGCACCAAGTCCTGCTATTCCTAGTGCTGGTAAGGCCCAAAATGGTTGAATCATGTTAGTCCATGCATCTCCCCATGCTATGGCCATGGCTGTTTTTGCAGTGTCTACTCCAAGGGCTGCTCCCGCTGGCATCATAATAGGCGCCTGAACTGCCCATTGTCCTCCACCAGAAGGTACAAAGAAATTAACTATACCTGCACTTAAGAAAGTAAATAGTGGGAAAGTTGTTGCAGTAGATATGTTTACAAACCAATTAGATATAACTCCCGCAAAGGATACTCCTTCAGCACTAGCTCCTACCATCATTCCCATAATACCTGCATAAAATGGGAATTGAAGTATTATACCTGCTGTACCCTTAGCTCCATTAGTAACTGCATCTAAGAATCTTCTTGGTGTTCCGTGTAATAGGATACCTACAAACAAGAACAGGAAGTTAACTATATTTAAGTTTAGTTTAAATCCATTAGTACCAAAGTAATATACCACATAGCTCATACCCATAAGACCTATTAGTACAGATAGTATAGGAGAGTTTTCCATTTTGTCTGCTGGTGTCATATCTTTTTCCATTGTTGCCGCTTCTTCTTCCTCTAATAACTTAGGATCAATGGCTATTACCTCATCTTTACTAGGATGCATTGCCTTATTTACAAGGGGCATAGTAAAAAGTATTAATCCAAATATAACTAAGTTAAAGCTTGAAAATATAGTTTGTGATGTGGCTACTGCTTCTGTAACAGCTCCATTAGTTACTTTAGCTAGATCAGCTCCTCCTGTTGCTAGTTTAAGTGGTACAGATCCTGATATACCAGAATGCCATACTAAGAAACCAGAATAAGCTGAAGCTATTAAAAGTCTATAATCTACACCCTTTACTTCCCTTGCTAATTGTCTAGCGTATAAAGCCCCTACAACTAATCCGAATCCCCAGTTTATCCAACATGCTATAGTTGATACAAAAGTAACAGCCATAATAGCCTGTGTTGGTGTTTTAGCTACTCTAGCTAAACTTTTAAGTCCTTTTTTAATTAATGGTGCATTAGCCAATGTATGTCCTGTTACTAATACTAGTGACATTTGCATTGAAAATGCTAACAATTTCCAAAATCCATTACTCCAATGATTTATCATAGGCATAAATCCTTGATCTGTAGTAACCATACCCAATCCTAATACTAATAAAGTAAGTATTACAGCAAACAAGAATGGATCTGGTAAATACCTTTGAACTAGACCTACACAAAATTTTGTCAATTTTTTAAACATTACCCCACCCCCAAATAATATAGTATTTCTCGCCCCCTATTATAATTAAAAACCTATTCTTTAGACAAGAATAGGTTTAGGTCAGTTTTATTCATTTAACAATGTTTTCCTTCCATTTACTATTAATTCGTAATTAATTCGCATTTTTAGGAATTGTGTATTTTTCAACCTTTTTAGCTATTTTTCGTCATTTTTAGACTCTGAATAGCTAATAAGTATGAGTTATATCCAAAGCCACTTATTTGACCTATACAAACGGGGGCTGTTACAGATTTAGTTCTAAACTCTTCCCTCTTATGTATATTAGATAGATGAACTTCTATTGTAGGTATATTAACAGAACTTATGGCATCCCTTATGGCATAACTATAGTGAGTAAAAGCAGCCGGATTTATAATAATGGCCTCTACCCTTCCATAAGCTCCATGGATTTTATTTATTATTTCTCCTTCTATATTTGATTGATATATTTCTATATTCATATTTAATTTTTTTCCTTCTTCCATTATTAACTCATTTATATCTTCAAAACTCTTTTCTCCATATACACTCTTTTCCCTTATTCCTAACATATTTAAATTAGGCCCATGGATTACTAATACATTCACACTAAATCCTCCTCTTCACCTATAAAAAAACTCTATGTCTACAATATACAATAACTTGCCTATAAGGGAAAATATATTGAAAATCTTTGGAACCCTGGAACGTCACAACATCCTATGCTACTCCAACATGACTCATGAACCTATATACGAAGATTCACACTTTCGCTTGTGACAAGGACTTGGGTGGAAAAGATTTTCAATATATTTTCC
>NZ_JAOART010000106.1 GCF_025210435.1 Anaeromicrobium sp. | reverse complement strand
GCAAGAAAAAATAACCCCTTTAGGGGTAGCCTGAGAAGGAAAGCGGTTGGCAGACCTTTCAATGTGTCTTAAGACACGGCGAGCAACATGCCCTTCTAGGGCTAAAGCAAACCACCCGTTCGACGGGTGGTCATGATTTTTAATTACCTATGGAAAACCATAGAATCATTCAATTTTAGAATAATATATATTTTAATTAACAATAGAGGATAGGTATGATACAATAATGTCTATGTGATTATTTTGATACAAGGAGAAGGGAGCATGAAAAAAGTGATTGTAATAGACGCTATAGTGGGTGCGGGAAAAACTACTCTAGGAGAAACATTAGAAAAACATCTAGGAATACAACTGTATAGGGAGTTGAATAATCCAGATACAGAAGAGTTATTAAACAAGTTTTATGCAGATAAGAAAAGATGGGCCTTTACCTTGCAGATACATTTTTTAAATCAAAGATTTGCACAGATTAAGGAAATTTATAGGAAGAATGGTGGATTGTTAGATAGGAGCATATTTGGAGATAGAATATTTGCAGAAATGCTTATGGAAGATGGTTATATGAGTAAGGAAGAGTTCCATACATATACAACGCTCCTAGATAATATGTTAGAACATGCTCAAAATCCTTCTCTATTAGTATTCATTAAATGCGATGTGGATACGGCAATAGAACGAATTAAACAAAGAAACAGGGGATTAGAAGGCAAAGTTGAAAGAAAATATTGGGAGAGACTTCATGAAAAGTATGAAAACTGGTGTGATGGGTATGACTATTCACCAAAGATAGTATTAGATGTGAAAAATTTTGATTCCTTTAATGAGGACAATGTGAAAGAATTATTAAGAAGAATAGAAATGAAAGAATATGATTAATAAAAGTTGGCTTAAGTCAACTTTTATTTTATAGGGATTTTGTTTTGTTATTTTCTATAGAAATCACAAAATATTAAATAATAGAATAAGAGTATAGAAAAAATTATGTTTAAAAATAATACTATAAAGAAATTCTATTTGTTAATATATCACATTTAAAATAAAATAAATGGATAAGGAGCATTTTCAAATGGAAACTAGCTTTATATTTACCTTTATAGGCAAGGGGTTGTATAGGGAAAACTTTCACTTGATAAATCTATATAAAATAAAGAAGGTGATAATGTGCTAGATACATATGGGAGGAAATATGTAAATCCTATTATTAATAATTTTGCAAAAACCCTATTAAAATTTAAGCTTACACCTAATTGGGTTACTGTTATGAGCTTAATTTTAGGGTTTATTTCAGCCCTATTAATATATTGGGATATTACCATAACTGGTGTGGTTACTTTATGGATATCAGGATTTTTAGACAGTGTAGATGGGGCTATGGCGAGAATAATAAAGAAAAGCACTTCTTGGGGAACACTTATGGATATTACCTTTGATAGGCTAGTAGAAATGGCTATTATAATTACCCTTGCTATTAAATATCCCCATTCTCAACTCCTATTTTGTTTTTTACTTTCCTCAATAATTTTTTCTATGACCATATTTTTAACAGTGGGAGCCTTATCCCATAACAATGGAATTAAATCTTTTCGGTACCAAGCTGGATTTGCAGAAAGAACAGAAGGATTTATATTTTTAAGTAGTATGATTGTATTTACTAAAGCTATTAATGAAATAAGTATTGTATTTACTATAGCTATAGTAGTTACAGCATTACAAAGAATGGTAGAAGCAAAAAAAATATTAGATAAATAGGAGGGAAAAATGAAAAAAAAGTTCTGTATAATATTGACCATATTAATTAGTATGAATATTTTACTATTAGGTTGTGGGAATAAGGAATTAAAGAAAAAATTTGACGTTAAAACAAGTACTTGGGAAGAAATTGAAGAAAATGGAAAAGGCAAGGAAGTATATTTCTATGGTTGGGGAGGAGACCCTAAGATAAACAAGTGGATAGATGATGTTCTTGGTAAGGAAGTTAAAGACAAATATAACATAACTTTAAAGAGAGTTCCTATGAACATTGATGAAATACTAGTAAAGCTATTAGGTGAAAAGAATTTAGAAGCAGAGGGAACTATTGATATAGTTTGGATAAATGGAGAGAATTTTTTTACTGCAAAGGAAAATGAATTACTAGAAGGTCCCTTTTTAGAGAAACTTCCAAATGGGAAAAAGTATTTAGATTTAAATGATGTGGAGTTAAAATATGACTTTGGATTTTCAATAGATGGACATGAAGCTCCCTACGGAAAAGCTCAATTTGTATTTATATATGATGAAGAAGCTATTGAAAAATTCCCTAGGGACCATAAGGAATTTTTAGAATTTGCCAAGGATAATAAAGGAAAAGTTACATATCCAGCTCCACCTGATTTTGTGGGAAGTGCATTTGTTAGAAATATAATTTATGATATAGTAGGATACGAAAAATTTATTAATATGGAACCTGATTATGAAGTTGTAAAAAAAGAAATAATGCCTGCTATAGATTATTTAAAAGAGTTAAAGCCTTATCTATGGAGAGAGGGAAAGGCATATCCTTCTACTATGGCCCAATTAGAGAATATGTTTGCAGATGGTGAAGTTATAATGACTATGGACTATAATCCTAATAAGGCTAGTAGAAAAATCAGTGATGGACAATTTAAAAATACTACGAAGACTGCTATTTTTAACAAGGGAAGTGTGGGAAATACTCATTTTGTAGCAATTCCTAAAAATTCTACAAATAAGGAAGCTGCCTTATTAGTTATAAATGAAATCATATCACCTAAAATGCAAGCTTCTAAATATGATCCTCAGGTATGGGGAGATCTACCCGTATTAGATAATAGTAAATTATCTAGTGATGAAAGAAAATTATTTGATAGTGTGGTTTTAGGAGATGCCACTATAGATCAGAAGGTATTATTAGATAAAAGATTACCTGAAATGCCAGCTAAGTTAATTCCCATAATAGAAAAGATATGGGAAGAGGAACTATTAAAGTAAATAATAAAAATGAGAAAGAAGTGTTACTGAGTAACACTTCTTTCTCATTTTTATATATAACTTATAGATTTATCATGTGGAAATTGGCCTTATGTGAGTTTACTTTAGAAAATAGTATTGACAGGTATATGGAAAGGTGATAATATATACCATGTCTTCAAAAGAAACAAGTTTTTTCAAGTGTTTATTAAAATGATAATGAATCATAACTTGAAGAAAAGATTTCATTGACAAAGGACTGGATAAATGTTAATATATATCTTGTCATTGATGAAGTCAAGAAAATAAAAAAACTTCTTGACAAGTTTTGTGAAATGTATTAAAATATAACTTGTCACTAAGAAATGTTCCAAGGTAGCTCAATGGTGGAGCAACCGGCTGTTAACCGGTAGGTTGAGGGTTCGAGCCCCTCCCTTGGAGCCAATAATATCCGCCGGGGTGGCGGAACTGGCAGACGCACAGGACTTAAAATCCTGCGGTCCTTACAGATCGTACCGGTTCGATTCCGGTCCCCGGCACCATATTTAAATCAAAAGGAAACTCAGCAAACGCTGAGTACTACACTCACACCAAATCAAAGATTTGGGTGATTGCAGCATCGCGGAGTGGAGCAGTTGGTAGCTCGTCTGGCTCATAACCCGAAGGTCGTAGGT
>NZ_JAOART010000105.1 GCF_025210435.1 Anaeromicrobium sp. | reverse complement strand
GTATCGTTTTAGTGTGGGTTCATAGCTCAGTTGGATAGAGCAACGGCCTTCTAAGCCGTGTGTCCGGGGTTCGAATCCCTGTGGACCCGCCATTATATAGATTAAAAAATACCAAATAAGTAAAACATGGTGGGTGTAGTCAAGTGGTTAAGACACAGGATTGTGGCTCCTGCATGCGTGGGTTCAAATCCCATCATCCACCCCATTAATACCTTGGGGTATGGCCAAGTCGGTAAGGCACCAGATTTTGATTCTGGCATGCGTAGGTTCGAGTCCTGCTACCCCAGCCAATAAATTTTAATAATGTAAGTATGCGGATGTAGTTTAGTGGTAAAACTCCAGCCTTCCAAGCTGGTTATGTGAGTTCGATTCTCATCATCCGCTCCAAATGTATAAAAGGTCTTGAGTTGGTTAAGGATACTGGCTTAGGGCTTTTTTTATGTATAAAAAAGATTTATAGGTTTCCTAGTTTTAAACTTTCTTTATGTGAGCCTACTTCAGGAAAATATATTGAAAATTTTTTCCACCCAAGTCCTTGTCACAAGCGAAAGTGAGAATCTTCGTAGATAGGTACATGTGTCATGTTCAAATAGCATAGGATGTTGTGACGTTCCAGGGTTCCAAAAATTTTCAATATATTTTCCCTTGTAGGCAAGTTACCGTATAAACTTGCTTTATGTGAGCCTACTTTAGGAAATTATTGCAAGAAATAGTTTTTCACACTTGAATTTACTTTTTTCTTTGTTTATAATATTATGTATTAATAAGAAAAACAAATATATGGGTTATTAGCTCAGTTGGATAGAGTGCTAGACTTCGAATCTAGGCGTCGGGGGTTCGAGTCCCTCATGACCCACCAATATAAAAAAGAATCCTTATATATAAGGATTCTTTTTTTATCCTAAGAGAGAGGGAAGAGCCTATTGAATATTCTAACGATTAAGAATGTTCAATGAAAAACCTTGACTGAAAATTATAAGGGTGGTAACATTGTATCAAGGAAGAAGGGGAAATTTAATTACAATAGAAAATCATTGTAATTAGATTAAAAAATACAAAGATAAAAACGGAGGGGTTTATTATGGGAATAAAATACATACCAGAACCATTTAGGATTAAGATGGTAGAGACTATTAAAATCCTTACTAGAGAAGAAAGAGAAGAGAAAATTGCAGAGGCAAAATATAATCTATTTAACCTTAGGGGAGAAGATGTATATATTGATTTATTAACAGATAGTGGAACAAATGCCATGAGTCAAGAACAGTGGGCTGGAGTTATGAAAGGTGACGAGGCCTATGCAGGTGCATCAAGTTACTTTAAGCTAGTAGAAGCAGCACAGGATGTGTTTGGTTATAAATATATACAACCTGTACATCAGGGCCGTGCAGCTGAAAAGGTTTTATTTGGTCTATTAATGGGAGTGGGAAAATACTCTATTTCTAATATGCACTTTGATACAACAAGAGCCCATGTGGAATTAGCTGGTGCAAGGGCTATTGATTGTGTAGTTCCAGAAGCAGGAGATCCAGCAAAAAGGGTACCATTTAAAGGGAATATGGACGTTGAAAAATTAGAATCTTTAATAAAAGAATATGGAGCAGATAATATTGGCCTTGTTATTATGACCATAACAAATAATTCAGCAGGAGGTCAGCCCGTATCTGTTCAAAATGTAAGGGAAACGTCAGAAGTATGTAAAAAATATGGTATTAAATTTTGTATTGATGCTGCCCGTTATGCAGAAAATGCATTCTTTATAAAGGAACGTGAAGTAGGATATGAGAATACATCCATAAAGGATATTATTAAAGAAGTGTTTAGTTATGCTGATATGTTTACAATGAGTGCTAAAAAAGATACTATTGTAAATATGGGTGGTTTACTTGGTATTAAAGATGATGAAGAATTATATCAAGCTTGTAAAGGTCGTACAATCTCCTATGAAGGTTTTGTTACCTATGGTGGTCTTTCAGGCCGTGATCTTGAGTGTTTAGCAATAGGTCTTTATGAAGGATTAGATGAAAATTACCTTAGATATCGTATTGGACAACTGGAATACCTTGCGGCTAGACTTGATGAGGCAGGTATAGCATATCAAGCACCAGTAGGTGGTCATGGAGTATTTGTAGATGCTAAATCCATGTTTCCGCATATTCCATATAATGAGTTTCCAGGTCAAGCCCTTGCCATTGAACTTTATAAGGAAGCTGGAATTCGTTCCTGTGATATAGGTTCTTACATGTTAGGTAATGATCCAGATACGGGAGAACAATTAAAGGCTAAGTTTGAGTTTACCCGTTTAGCTGTTCCACGTCGTGTATATACTCAAGCCCATATAGATGTTATGGCAGATGCACTAATTGCCATTAAAGAAAGAGCTAGTGAAGTAAAAGGATACAAAATCACATGGGAGCCACCAATTCTTAGACACTTCCAAGCCAGTCTTGCACCTATAGAAGAATAATATAAGGCATATTCAAAAAATAAATTAGTCATTTCACTGGTTATTTGAATTATTTTCTTCGTTATGGAATCGCTCGCATATGTTTAATATGCTCGCTCACCATGCCTTGAAAATAATCTAAATCCCTCAGAGAACTGACTAGTTTATTTCTTTCATATGCTTAAAAACACCTGTGTCAATTGATACAGGTGTTTTTCATTTTATAATGGAGTTTGGATTAAATAGCTAGAATCTAGAATGGTAGTGTGTATGCAATAATTTATGGGAAAGTTCTCCAAGGGGTTCTCCTAGGAAGTCTTCATAAAGTTCCTTTATAGCTGGATTTTCATGGGATTTTCTAATTTCCATATTCTTATCCACTTCATAAATTGCATCTATTCTTTTCTCGTTTATTTTAGGGTCTATATTAATAGGTTGACCACCACCGCCAATGCAACCACCGGGACAAGCCATTATTTCAACAAAGGCATAGTCCGATTTTCCCCGTCTTATTTCATCTAATATTACACTGGCGTTCTTAAGTCCGTGAGCCACGGCTACTTTAATAGGTGTACCATTTATATTAACAATAGCTTCCTTGTGTCCCTTAGTACCTCTTACATCTTTAAAATCTATATTACTTAAAGATTCTTTAGTAAGAAGTTCGTATACAGACCTAAGGGCTGCTTCCATAACTCCACCAGTAGCACCAAAAATAGCTCCTGCTCCTGTGGTTATACCAAAAGGATTATCAAATTGTTCATCTTCAATATATCTAAAGTCAATACCCTTTGATTTTATTAATTTGCTAAATTCTCTAGTTGTTAGAACTGAATCCACATCAACATATCCATAGGAATTCATTTCCTTTCTATTGGCTTCGAATTTCTTAGCAGTACAAGGCATTATGGATACGGTGAAAATTTTGGATGGATGTATGCCTGTCTTTTGAGAATAATAAGTTTTTGATAAGGCACCAAACATTTGTTGTGGTGATTTACAAGTGGATAGGTGATCTATTAAATCAGGTGCAAAGGTTTCCACATAATTAATCCATCCAGGAGAACAAGATGTAATCATAGGTAGTACTCCACCATTTTCTATTCTATTAATTAATTCATGGCCCTCTTCAATAATAGTCAAATCTGCTGTGAAGTTTGTATCAAATACTTTGTTAAAGCCAATTCTCTTTAGACTAGAAACTATCTTTCCAGTAGTAATTTCTCCAGGATTTAAGTTGAATTCTTCTCCGATACTAACTCTCACTGCAGGAGCAATTTGAACTATAACATGCATATTAGGATCATCTAATGCATTTAATACATTGTTAATGGAATCTTTTTCATAAATGGCTCCTACTGGGCAAACCTTTATACATTGACCACAAAAAACACATTCGGTTTCGTGCAATTTTTTATCGAATCTAGGAAGGATTTCATAGGATGTACTACGATTAGCACAGGCTAATACATTTACGTTTTGTATACTACTACAGACTTCTACGCATCTACCACACTTTATACATTTACTATAATCTCTAACTATGGAGGGATTAAAATCATCCATAGGATGGGATTCTACTGCATCTCCTTCCAAACTGTTATGGGAAATATTAAAACGCTCACATAGGGTTTGTAATTCACAATTACCATTACGTATGCATTTTAAGCAATCTTGATTATGATTAGCTAATATGAGCTCTAGTACACCCCTTTGAGCTTCCCTTACAAATTTTGAATTAGTTAATATGTTCATTCCTTCCTTTACCTTTGTAGAACAGGCAGGAACTAGTTTTTTATTATCTGTTTCAACAAGACAAATTCTACAATTAGCCTTGATTGTTTGATCCGGGTGGTAGCAAAGGGTTGGTATGTGTATATGCAATTTTTTTGCTGCTTCTAGTATGGTGCTATTTTCTTCAACAATAACATTTTTATTATCAATAGTTAAATTAACCATCTATAGGCCTCCTTTTTAATAAGTGACTCTAATACCATCTATGTTACTACATAGTTCTGGCGAGAAATATTTTATGGCAGATAAAAGGGCCGTAGGTGCTGTTTGGCCTAAACCACAGAAAGATGCATGTTTCATAACATTAGCTATTTTTTCTATATTATTTAGATCATCCATAGTTCCTTCACCAGCAGATATTTTTCTAAGGATCTTAGAAATTTGCCTTTTTCCTTCACGACAAGGTGTACATTTTCCACAAGATTCATGATAAAAGAAATCTTCAATAGCTTCTAGGAATTTTACAATACTTTGAGTTTCATCTGCTACTAATATGGAACCTGAACCTATAGGGAATCCATTAGCATCTAAATCTTCATAAGAATATTTAGTTTCTAATAAATCTCTTGGTAATATGGCACCGGAAGCTCCACCTAGTTGTAAAAACTTTACCTTCCCATCCTTTTCTACGCCTCCACCAACATCATATATTATTTCCTTTAGGGTTATGCCAAAGGGGATTTCATATACTCCAGGTCGTTTTATATTTCCACAAAGACTTATGATCTTAGTGCCTGTACTTGATTCTGTTCCATAACGGGCATATTCTTCAGCACCGTGTTTTAATATGGTAGTAACACAAGCTAGGGTTTCCACGTTATTTACTAGGGTAGGTTTGTTAAGGTATCCCACTTCACCTATGCGTGGGGGTTTAATCCTAGGTCGTCCAGCTTTTCCTTCCATAGATTCTATCATGGATGAATTTTCACCACATACGTAAGCTCCAGCACCGGAGAATACTTTTATACTAAAGTCAAAGCCACTATTTAAAATGTCTTTTCCTAAATAACCATGATTTTCAGCTATTTCTATGGCCTCTCTAAAATTATCATGTAAATAGGAATATTCTTCTCTAATGTATATATAGCCTTCATTTGCTCCATTTACAAAGGCTGATATGGTCATACCTTCTATGATTTTGTAAGGGTCTTTTTTTAGGAGTTCCCTGTCTTTAAAGGTTCCTGGTTCTCCTTCGTCTGCATTACAAAATACAAATTTTCTATCAGCTTTACGATTATGGCCTATATGCCATTTTTTCCAAGTGGGGAAAGCTGCACCACCACGACCTCTTAATCCAGACAGTTTTATTTGGGAAATAACATAGTCAGCACCATTGTGGATAGCTTTTTTTAAAGCATGAAAGCCTCCTATTTCTATATATTCATCTATATTTTTATAATGATACTTATCAAAGTTCTCTGTTATAAGCTTTTGTACTCTATTCATAAGACTCTCCCTTCAAATTATTAATAATTTTATTAACCTTATCTTTGGTCAGGTTTCCATAAACTTTTTTGTTTATGCGTATGGCAGGAGAAATATCACAAGCACCAAAACAGGCTGTATATTCTAAGGTAAACATATTATCCTCTGTAGTTTCACCTATTTTAATATTTAAAATATTTTCTAGTGCATTTTGTATGCTATTGCTATCTTTTATTCTACAGACACTACTATCACAAAGTTGAATTAAGTATTTTCCCTTTTTAGTTTCATTTAAAGCTGCAAAGAATGTTAAAACCTCATATATTCTATTTTTATTTATACCTAATTTATGAGCTACATAATCTGCAATTTCTTCTGAAATATATTGTCCTTCAACTTCGTCTTGAATATGTTGCAAGATGTGTATTAGCGATTTTTCATCATGGTTAAATTTTTTAAGTATGTGATCGATTTGAGTATAATTGGAATTCACTGTTTTTCCCCCTTTTTCTACAAAAAAATATATTTTCCGAAAATTGAAAATCTTGATTCATTGTAACAATGAAAATGCCATGAGTCAAGAATTGATATTTTCATAACATTATTTTGACAATTAATTATCAAAAAAAATGTGGGATAATGTGAAAAATTCACAGTTTAAGTAGAAAATATGGTAAATATACATATAATCAATGAAATAAATTTCATTAATTAGATTATTAACAAACAATCTTTTTTAGGCATATACCTTAGCTAAATATACAAAAAAATACACTAATATTGTATTTAAGAGGAAATAATAAAATATTTATTTCTTTATTAGAAAATTTGTAGAAAAACTAGTATAATAATATATATATAATTTATTTAAAATAATTAAGGAAAAATATTCAAAAAAATTATATAATAGTATATAGATAATGATAGTAAGGAGTAGACAAATGCTAAAAGATAAGTTAAAAGGACTAAGACAAGAAATAAAATTATCACAAAAGGAACTTGCTGCTAAGATAGGAATAGGATCAAGTACTTATGGTTCCTATGAAAGAGGTCAAAGAATCCCAAACAAGGAAACATTAGAAAAAATAGCTGATGCATTAGGTTGTACCCCAGAATATATATTAGGAAGAACAGACAACAAAGAATTAACCATAGTAGAAGGAAATGAAATTCCAGAAGAATTAAGGAAAATAGGTATAGAATACCTACAAGTAACTAGGGATGTGAAGAAAAATGGATTCACACCTGAAAAGATTCGTCAATTAAAAAATTCTTTAAGAAAAATGGGCTTTAGTATAAAATAATAATTTTATTAAATAAAAAATCTCTGAGAAAAAAATTCAGAGATTTTTTATTTAACTTTTAGTTTCCATCAATATATGATTGGCAAATTCCTTTGCCCTAATATCCACATCACTATATTTGAGAATACTACCAGGATCATTGGCCGTGTACATGAGAGAAAAATAAGGGGGCAATCTAAAGCCCTTATTTAAATTTAAGGCACTTATTAATTGCTTAGCCACTATATCACTTCCGGAGTTTCCTGATACAACTATGGAAAATAGGCTTTTATCATAAAATTTAGACCTCCTATAAAGGGCCGTTAATCTATTTATAACAGCACTAATGTTGGCAGAGAGGGCATCGTTATAGTTAGGACATAAAAAGACTAATCCATTGGCAGCTTCTATGGCTGGATATATTTCTTTAACCATAGTTCCACCATAAAAACAGCTACTTTGTTTACTATAATGTTTACAAGTTTTAAATGCACAACCTATACAATCTAAAATAGTACCATTTTCCACATGATATTCACTTACGGAATTTAAGTTACTTTTTATTAAATTCCAAAGGGTTAAGGTATTAGATGTTTTATAGTTGCTAGAATGAAGGGCCAGAACATGGGGATTTTCAAGGATCTTTGGATTATAACACATTAATCTATCTATAGTATTTTTACATAGGTTACTAGAGAGCTCTGGTAATGGAATGTTAAATTTCTTTTGAAAGGTATAGAGATTTTTTAAATCCTTAGTCATCTCAACTAGGGGTTGTCCCATAAAAGAACATCCTAGATTATTCAAAAGAAAGACCATGTCCCTAGCAAAATTTTTCGTGTATAAGTCACTATTGCTTTTTATTATTAAGGAGGCACTAGAACCTAATAAGGACTTATTAGATAATCTATAAAGATTTCTTACAAACTTTAAAGCATCTTCACAAATTCCTATTTCGTTTAGTTCTATGGCAAATAATATTTTTTTATTTTGAAGATATTTTTCATCTGTCACCTGATCTACATAAACCACATCTAATCCAGCTGTAGCTTCTATTATGGTTTTTTCAAGGAGTGAGGACTTGTTTTTAGATGAAATAATGTACAAATTCATTATAATATGCTCCTTAAATAATTGTATGTTTCTTCTATCCTATGTAAGAGAACTGGATCTAATTTATTTCTTTCCATTTCTATTACATTGTCTAACCTTCTATTTTTTGACCCCATAAATATATCTCCTAAGAAAGTTGCACTAAAATTCCAATGTCCCCTTAGGGTGGCTAGGATGGATAAAGCACCAGATGATAAGGCTGGAGCTATGTAGGGTTTAAAACCTAGAGCTCTAACATCTAAATTTGCCTTAATAGTTTTATCCGTAAGGGTTAATGACAACTCATGATTATAATCATTAATATTATTTGCTATTATTAATCCTTTACCGTGGGGACCAAAGGCACGGCCATTTACAGGATAACCTTGGGCACCATCTACGAAATTAGAATAAAACGCAGCCCTCCCGTGCATTACACCAAGACCATATCCTTGAATTTGACTAGGACTTAAGCCTAGAGAGTCAAAATGTCCATCCCCATTTGTATTACTAGATAAATATGCTTTTTTACAAAGTAGATCTACAGGATCTGAAACTACTCCAAAGATTCCTTTAAAATTTCTTTTTCTAGCTTCCTTAGCATATAGGTCTATTATGTTAGAGTTTTTTTCAAATTGAGCCATTCTCACATCGGCAATCTTTTCTCCCACAGGAGGAATAAAGGCAGAGGCACAAAAGGCAAAGAAGTCACAATGAAATAGATCATCATAAGAGCACATGGTAACCTTTGGAAATGACTTTTTATCTGTAGAATATATTTGTCCTAGTTCATAAAACCATCTTTTTTGGGTAGATTCATTTCTAGAATAAATTCCTATTTCATCTAATATATCTCCACCTAGGAGTCTAAGACCTATGGCTAGGGTAGACCCCACATCTCCAAGACCTAGTACATTTATTTTATATTTTTTCTTTTTTGTGTAAACTAGTTTATCCTTCCAATTAGGAAATAATATATTAATTCCCGTTACTTTTTTCTCTCTTATCTTATGAACTACTTGGATTGGTAGATTATAGTCTTTATTGTCACTCACATTTAAAAGATTATAGTCTTCCTTATGAATAAATAATAAATCTTCATGGGATACCACATAAGTATCCCTAGTGTTTATAGGATTGCCCTTAAATAAATAATATAATTTATCATGGGAATGTAAATCCTGTAGATGACCTATTTGTAAACCATCTATTTGGAAAAGGGAAAAGGCAAATTGATTATTAATTTTGTAAAAATACACATTAATTCCCCCTAAAAAAACATTTTATAGTATCTCTCTAATTTATCTAAATCATTATATAGATAATGGGATGGATTTAAATTTAAATCATAGCTCATATCTACACCATAATCTATACATCTTGGAGATATGAATACTTCTCCTAAGGAAGAAAGACTTAATCTTCTTTTATACAATTTGTGATAAATACTTTCTATTTCACTTAAAATATCTATGGAAGACTCAATACAGGTCTTTGATAGATTATATATACTTTGCCTGGATGCGCCCTTTATGAAAGCTGGCCAAGTATATGGGAGTATAAGGTTTACTGATGGAGTCAAGTTTCTTAAAGGAATTTTCCCTCGCCATATAGTGTCCCCACCAAAGAAGGGTAATATTAAACTTTCATTAAACCAGGCTTTTAATTTAGGTATATAATAGGCAGAATCAACATTTCTTTTTTGTCTATACATAAGTTCCCGCCCTCTAGCTGATAAGAGGCCTACTATGGTCTTTTGAACTTTCACATTATGTTTTTGAAGTAATGGGTGAATCACATTGTTTCTATAGCCCTTATGGAGAATATCATCTATTAATATGATGGGTCTATTAAAGGATTTAATCATTTTAACTTGAATATCTAAATCGTTATAATAGGGAAAGGGACCTATGAAATATTCTTTCATGTCTGGATAAAACATTTTTTCCGTATGCATGGCCTTTGTGACCGTATTTGGAATAATACTTTGATTAAGCATGTTTCCGAAGGATACGCACATGGCAGCTCCAAGTTTAGCCTTGTTAAATTGAATAGGTTCCACATTATTTTCCTTACATATTTTTTTTATTAAAATGTCATGGAGGACTTTCCTATCAAATGTAATTACAAGATTTTCTTCATAAAGGCCTGTTAAGGCCTTTCTTAAATTCTTTCTACTTTTATCTATTTTTGCTTTTATATTAGGATTGTGCTTAAAAGGATTTTTTATAACCGTTCTAATATCTGCATAAAAGCTTATGGGACAGGCCATGTTTACCACATATGGAGGATTTTTAATGTCTCCAAGATTTAATCTTTTGAATCCCTGTAAAACTAAGGTATTGTGAACAGTCCTAGGTATTTTTTTATTTATTAGATTTTTATATATACCATATTCATAGTCCTTTGAAAGACAATAGGATAGGGTTTCTGTGAATAATATTTGTTCAACCTTTTCAAAGGCTTTAAATTTATCTATGATTATTCCATCTATTAAGGCTATTTTACCCCTGGACTTTTCCCTAATATATTCAGACACTCTAGGATTATTTAAATCCTCATGAAGGCCATGAATTCTACAAAGATGATGTATGGAGAACCCTAATAAGGAATAATTGTCATGTATAAGTCTTAGGGTTACAATTCTAGCCGAGGTTTTTTTCAATGCTTTTATTAGATTCATCCTAGAACTTTCATAATCATCTTCAAATAATGAACATAATTCATCTATTAATTCCTTTGAAAAATCCTTTATGACCTGAATATCATAAGTGAGTTTTCCAGTGGGACTTTTATATTGGGGTTCACTTCTATAAAATCCATTTTCATAAATATACCTTTGAGCAAGAGGATCTATTAAAGTGGATATATCCCTATTTTTATCTATATTAGTTCTTATTTGAGTAGAACTTACTTCCTCAAAGGGGGTCATTAGACTTATTATTTCAACCGTTCCATCTATGTTTTCACAGGCTTTTTTAAATTTCAATCCCTGATCCTTACAGGTTAGTATGTGATTTCTATCAAATACTATATGATTAAAATTATTTATGGAAAAATCTTTAGTTTTATTTTTATAGGCAGAGGCATTTAATATTACATCACTACCTACAACTATGGCCACTTGAGAATTTCTAAAGTTGTTTTTTAAACTCATTAGATTATGGCTATTTCCAATATTTACTGGATAATCCTCAGGATAGATATATATGTTTTCTTCTCCTGCTATAGACATGGAAACTATATTTTTCCTAAGCTGATGGGGTAAGGTTCTCTTTGACCAGGAAAATTCATCAATACCAAGGTATACTTGAAAGCCTAAATCACGCACATTAGTGGCAATTTCCTTGTGACTTACAGAAAAGGGATCAAAGGTACCAGGGAAAAATGCCACCTTAGTGGGGATGTTTACTTGAAATTTATCATGGATAAATATGTATTCACATATGAATTTGTATATATGATTAATAGATGCCGTATTAGATAGGAGAAGAAGCATATTACCCTCTTTTTTATCTATAAGGGTCAATAACTTTTTGCTAATTAATTTGAAAATATTATTTTTTTCATCTAAAGATATATCCTCTGAACCAAAAATATTTTTACCAATTACTTCTAGGGCCATTTGCTGCACATTAGTGTTGGAATTAGATAAACTGGTTAATAATATCCTAAGCATATTTTTCAATCTATTTTCATGGATGACCCTTGATTCTTTAAATTCTGTTGAGTAATTAGGATAGTTAGAAATACCTATACTAATGGTGTTTAAATGAAGGGATGTGATATTTTCATTAGATATACCAATTTTAGTATTAATAGTTCTTATAAATTCATCTAGTTCATTAGGTCTTAGGGTTAAAATGATTTTTCCCAAATAATCGGCTACCCTTTTAGAAAATTCATATTGAGAAAGTTCTAAAGCACTAAACAATTCTATGGCTATTTCATTTCTGTTTTCAGGAGATAAATGGGGAATTATCTTAAGTAATGATTCTCCTGCTTGAGTTCGAACACTATTGTAGGAGCTAACCTTTAAGATATTACAAAAGTGCATGGCCGTCCTAAGTTGTTCATTATGATTGGGTTTTAAAACATTATTTAAAAGTATATCTATTTGAACCCGTTTTACTACTGGATCTGTGGCAGATTTTAAATTTGATAAGGTCAAAGTAGATATTTGGTTATCTGTTAAAAAAATAGATGATTTTTCCTTATTGCCAGTTATTTTACTTTCTATTTTTATTGATAGATAATATTCAATTAAAGAGACACTACTAGAATTTAAAGTTTTTACTAGGGTCAATATGTTTTTTTTATAAGAAGGTGTTATGGGAATTACATCTATTAGATTTAATAAACTATTGAGCCCATTAACCCTAATTTTATAAGTATTATGGATAGACATGTTTAATATAAAGTTCATTATATTTTCGTAATAGGGGCTATGATCATTAAGGGGAATGGATACAACACCATCTATTAAGTAAAGGAGTATATGTTCTGTAGGCTGTTCATATTCTTTTATTAAGACGGATATATAATCGACCATATGGATGTTTAAGGCTTCTGTAGTCCTACAATTTTCAAAAAATGATTTAATCATGACTCCAAATAATTCTCTAATCCACCTTTGTTGGTTTGGAATTATTTTATGATCTGGGTATAAAAACATATGAACATATTTTTCTAGGATTTCTTTACTAGTAAAATCTCCTCTCAGGGGAGGAAAGTTAGATGGAATATCCTTTCTATAATCATTATCAAATATGCCTATTAATTTTCCTATTATGGTAGCACTTTGCTTTCGGATGTCATCTTCATGGTGGGTCAAAAGTTCATATAAAAAGGTGAGGGTGATTTCCTTTTGGCTTTGAGTTAAATAGGCGGAGTATTCCTCAAACATCCTTAAATATTTTCTAATATTAGTTCCCAATGTTTCACTTCTGGCAGATTTTAATATTAGGTCAAGGGAAGACTCAGTTCTTAGGGTATGCATTAAATTTATATTGTAATTAATAGATAAGTATTTTAAATTATCTATTACGTCATGTCCATTCATGAGGGAGTATAATTTTTTTCTATTTTTATGGCCTATAGGATCTTCATCTAGATAGACATTTATATGTTTATCAATTAAGAAATCCTCAAAATCCTTTAGTTTATTATAAACCCTTTTGTATCTAAGTTTCTTTTTATTGTCCATATTATCTAGCTTATTTAAAATCACATGAAAGGCATCCTTAATAGATACTATATGCATTTTTCTATTAATTCTTTTTACTCTAAAATCACAATAAATGAGTATTAAGGATTCTATAGATAGATTTTCTAATTCTAAATCCCACACGGAGTGATTTGTAGCTATATTTCTTATATACTCTAAATTGTTATTATTAAACCATAAATCCGTATAATAATAGTGAAGATAAGGGGCCCTTTTCTTTTCCTCATCTATACAACCAAGCTTTCCTATATCGTGTCCAATGGTAGATCCAGATACCCTACCTAGATCTATATTCATACCAGAGTCCTTTATTTGTCTTGATATGTACATGGCCAGACAATGTACTCCACATACGTGGTCTATGAGACTATGACCTAAAACTTCACTATTTAATTTCATAAGTTCATATACATAACTATTATTAAAAGCTTTCACAAAGGTTTTATATTCTGTTGGGTCTTCAAGGGATGTTATTTCTTTTCTAGATAGAAAGTTAAGGGGATAGTTACTTTGCCAAGTATTATCCTTAGAGCTTTTTTGTAGTTCACATACAATTCTTAAGGTCTGTAGGTAAATGTAGCAGGGAAAATCTAGTTCCTCATAAAGTTGTATTTTTACTCCATGGGGAAAGGATTTATGTAATGTATATTCATAAATATATATTAACCAATCATCTGGAGGATTAGGACTTAAACTATTTAGTAAATCCTCCAATAAATTTAGTACAGCAGTACATGAAAAGTCATTATTCTCACTAATAGTTTTTAATTTATCCTTAAATTCTTTAGTTTGAATATATTCTTTAAACATATTTTTTTTATCATAGTTATCCTTTAAGAAGGATTTAGATAATAATCTGTATGAAATAAAGTTATAAAGGTTGTTACATAAATTTGTATCCATACAAGTCCTCCTGTCTATTAAAATAACATATCTATTAGTAATAGTATAATGTATAAGTACATAAATGTATACGTGGAAAAGAATATAAATTATTAAAGGATGTAACCTCTCAGTCACATCCTTTAAATTATACTTCTATAATAGTACCTGTGGAATTTATAAAGAAATTGTGAAATGCTTTTTTAAACATTTCAACGGCCTTTTCCCCAGTACAATGGGAAAATCCAATTAAGTCTATGTTCTTTTCTTTTATGTAATCTATAGTTTTTAATATTCTATCTTCCTGGGCTTCAACTAAATGGGTTCCGCCTATTACTCCGTATATTTTTTTACCTGTACGTTTTTCTATGGTGCTTAGAGTGTTTAATATGCCCACGTGGGAACAACCTACTATTATTAATAGACCTTTAGGTGTGTCTATACCTAGGGCAATTTCTTCTGTGAAATTGTCTGTAACATATTTCTCGTGGATTTTTATTTTCATATTTTCATTTCTTTTTTCATAGTCTATACTCTTTTCAAAATTTGAAAAGACGTATAATGAATGGGAAAGTTTATAGATATCTTCTTTAATTAAAGAGATTTCTGCATTTTTTGATCCTATGTAATTTTCATCAAAATCTATTCCTATATATCTGTATTTTTCACATGTATCATTGCTAAATACGTTATTTTCATCATTTAAATAGCTTTTATCACATACTTTGAAAAAATCCTTATGAAGGTGTAATGTACAATCTGGGTTATATTCATCAAGGAAGTTTCTAAGGCCTCCACAATGATCATAGTGACCATGGCTAAGTAATATATGGTCAATATCCTTTAATGAAATGTTTAAGTCCTTAGCGTTATTTATAAAAGAAGCGGAAGCACCCGTATCAAATAGTATTTTCTTATTGTCCACTTCAATTAATATGGATAAGCCATGTTCGTTAATTAAGTTAGAATCCTTTTCTTTAGTATTTTCTATAAGTGTGGTTATTTTCAATTTGATCTCCCCCTAATGGATAAAATGGTTAATGGAAAAAAATGGTCACAATATTAATTTACAACATAGGGGTAGGAATGTCAAAAACTATACCAAATAATGGGAAAGAATTGAAAAATATGGTAAAATATATGTTTGAGGGGGGATAAATAATGTTAAAGATTCTAAAGAGAAAAATTGCCATTAGATATGTGGTATATATTCTAATGACAAGCCTTTTGGGAACTTGTGCACTTGAGATTTCCTTATACAATAGGGAGAGAAAAGTAGCGGAAAAAGAAGTCTATACTGTAAGTAAAAATATTACAGAGCAAACTTCTAAAGCATTAGAGAGTTGGATAGAAGAACAAATAAAAGTAGCTAAAACTATAGCACTTGATGAAAGGGTGATTAATGCCTGTTTAAATCCAGGGGATAATGAAATCGTAGGGGAAGCACAGAAGTATTTATTGAGTATGCACAAAACCTATCCATTTAATGAGAATATACCACTGGTATCTACCTGTAGTGAAGGAGTTCAGATTAATAGGGATGGAAATAGGGTTACGCTTAAAAAAGGATCTATCTTCGTGGATACGGTGGGAGGAAAGACCATAGGCAAGGCTAGTGCAGACATTACTTTTATAAAAGAAATATTTGAGGGGAAAGAATATTTTATAAGTCATGTGTATCCAAGCTTGCTTAGAAAAAATCCCGTATTTACTATAAGTGTTCCTGTTAAGAAGGATGGTAAAATAGTAGGAGCTGCTGTGGTAGCACCACAAATGAATTATTTTACTGATAGATTTGTAAAGCCACTAAAATATAAGGAGACGGGGAAATTATTTTTCATGGACGCCAGGGGGATTTTAATAGCCCATGAAAATACTAAATATATATTGAATGAAAGTGAAGATTTGAAAAATAAAATAAGGCCTGTAGCAGATAAGATATTAAATGGACAATATTATTTCGAAGAAAAAATAGATGGAGTAGAAAATACCTATACAGTTACTAAGGTAGAATTAAAAGCTCATAATATATCTTATGATTGGTATGTGATATTTTATCAAGATAATGATGAAGTATATGGTAATGTGGATAGTTTATTAGTATTCCTAATTGTTTCAGCTCTAGTGATAATGTTTTTTATAAGTATTGTAGTCTGGATGAGTGGAAATAGTATAATCAAACCCATAAGAAAACTACAAGGAGCTATGAAGGAATTTGAAGAGGGAAATATTAATGTGAATTTTAAAATAGATAGGATAGATGAGATAGGACAATTAGGCAATGGTTTTAACAAGATGGTAGAGAGTATTAAATCTATAATAGTAGAAACGGACGAAGTAGCTAAAACTATTAAGGATTCTTCTAAGGTAATAACTTTAGCCGTGGGGGAAAATCAAAAGTCCATAGATGAAATAAGTCAGAGCCTTGAGCAGATTGCAGCAGGTGCAGATAAACAATCTAAAGATACAGAGTCAGGAATTTGGAATATGGAAGAACTTAAAAATGAGGTTCATTTAAATAAGGAATATATGAATGATTTAAAAAATTCATCCAATAGGATACACAATCTCATAGATAATGGATTAAATATAATAAAAGTTCTATCAAATAAAACTGAGAAAACAAAGGATGTTTCAGAGTTAATTTACGAAAAGATAGAAGAAACTAATAATAGTGCTATTAAAATACATGATGCAAGTAATGTGATTACTCAAATAGCCAATCAAACGAACTTACTTTCTTTAAATGCAGCTATTGAAGCGGCTAGGGCAGGAGAAGGTGGTCGTGGATTTGCTGTGGTAGCAGATGAAATAAGAAAGCTTGCAGAAGAATCATCTAAATTTACAGAAGAAATAGATAGGGTAGTAAGTGAATTGGAGAAAAATTCGAAAGAATCAGTGAAACTTGTAAAGGGAGTATTAGACACAGTTAAAGAACAATCCGACCAGGTTATGGAATCTAGAAGTAAGTATGAAGAAATAGCCCTTTCTATGGAAGGAACAATTAAGATAGTTGAATCATTAAGTAGGGCAAGTAGTACTATGGAAAGAAAAAATCAAGAAGTTAATGATATAATAAGGACCTTATCATCCTTAGCAGAAGAAAATGCTGCTAGTACAGAAGAAGTATCCTCAGCTATAGAGCAACAAGCTGGGTCAATTCATGAAGTATCTAAATTAAGTGAAGACCTAGAGCGTATGGTTAGGAAATTAGAGAGTACATTATTACAGTTTAATTATTAACTTAAAGGAGCCATTGATTAATCAATGGCTCCTTTAAGTTAATAATTAGGTTTAGAAGAATAAAGATGTGGAGATACTTGTAAATAGGATATTATGAGTGAACTTTATCTAGAGGAGGCAATGGCATTAGTAAAGAAGGGAATCTTAAACTATGAAAATTTTTAAGTACTTATTAATATTTATGGTGCCAATTTATTTATTATTAGTGTCTGTTGAGTATTGTTCTTTTAATGAAAGGTTTTATGAAAGGGAATTTGAAAAGAATAATATAGCTAAAAGAACTAGTATAAGTGAAGGTGATTTAAGAATTATAGGAAGGGCTATAATAGATTATATAAAGGATGATCGTCATAACTTAGATGTAAGGGTGGCCTCTTTAAATAATGAAGAAGTATTTAAAGAAGAGGAAAAATCCCATATGCTAGATGTGAAAAGAGTATATACATATGGTTTTAAACTGAAAGATATTATATTGATTTTAATTATTTTAATAATATTATTGTTATTTTTTAATAATAAGAAAGTGCTACTAGAAGGCCTTGTGGGTACAAGTATTTTTAGTATGGTTTTTGTTATTATTTTATTTTTAATGATTAGTATAGATTATTATAAGTATTTCACTTATTTTCATAAATTATTTTTTGAAGAGGGAACATGGACCTTTTATGAAAAGGAAAGTCTTCTTATAAACATATTACCCTTAGAATTTTTTCAACATATAACCTTAAAAATAATAGTTATGTTCTTAATAAGCTCTCTATTAGTTAGTGTAATTTCTTGGACAATAAAGAAAAGAGAATTCCATTGAAATGAATTCTCTTTTACATAAAATCAGTTATGTATTATATATTTTATAAAATTAGTCAACAATAGGTGTATAATATAGTTTTCATATTACAACCTAATATCTAAATTAGATCCTACACTAGGGTTAACACTTTGTTCCATCATTTGAACTAGATTATCACTAGATGTTTCTGATGTATTCATGGCAATTTTAGCAACTGATAAGGATACTTGCTGGCTTAAATTCATTTGGCTCATGGCCATTGATAAAGAACCTATATCCATAGATTTCACCTCGCTTTTAGTTTGAATTAGGACTATCGCTTATGATTTAAAGAAATCACATAAATTATATATCGGCAATATGAATAAAAAAAGAAAGGGGAAGATGTAATTATCTGTAGAAAAATCTTGAAAGTTAAAGTTTTTTTTAATATGATTAAATAAAGGAAAGTTATAGGGGGTGTCAATATGATTACTTTAGAAAAGGTGGACATGGTAAGAGAAAGAACTGGATGTACATATAAGGATATTAAAGAGGCTTTGGAAATAAATAATGGAGACGTATTGGATTCTATAATTTATTTAGAAGAAAAAATAGAAATCCAAAAGCAGGAAAATAATATAGTGAGTAAGATAAGCAAGAAAGCTCAAGATATATACAATGAATATGAAGTTTCAGATAAGGGTAAAGAAATAATAAACTCAACTCGTCAAATGGCTAAAAAGGGAAAAGATAGAGTAGAACAGATTAGGGATGATTATCATATTAAGGATAGGGCTAAGAATATAGCTGATAATATGATGAATATGGGGACTAAGATTAAGGGAAAGGTTAAAAAATCTAGGATAGAAGAAATAAAAAGAGAAAGTGAAAATGAAATAATAATATATCCAACAAAACCATCTAATGATGAAAACCTATAGTTTTTAACTATAGGTTTTCATCATTAGAGGTATTTTTTTTCAAAGATTCTTCTTTATGTTTAGCCATTTCCCTTAGGAAATTAACTTGAGTTTCATTTTTTCCTTTGTAGGGGTCAACCTCTTGCTTTAAAGGAATCTGTGTGATAAGGTCCTTGTTTTCTAGGGCAGTTTTTAGTTTAGTAAAAGTTATTTCATCTATTTTTTCATAATATCCACATCTAGGACATACAATTAGATTATCTCTTCCGTAGGGAATTAGGGGAATAAAAAATAAGCTTATCCATTTAGTGTGTTTGTGCAGTTGAAAATCAGAATTATTAGAACATCTGTTACAATAATCTGTTTTTAATGATCCATAATTTTTAATGGTCCTACGACCTACTCCTATTATTAACATAATTTCCTCCTTATAATAAGAATACTTAAAAATTATAACATAAAATATAATGTTATAATATAGTAAAGGAAATATTTAGGTATATGAAAAAAATAACCAGTGAAATGACTAATTTATTTTTTTCATATACCTTACATAATATAAGAAAGGAATTGAAGAAAATGAAATTAGCCACATTATGCTATATACAAGGGGATAATAAAACATTACTTTTACATAGAATAAAAAAGAAAAATGATGTTCACAAGGGATTGTGGATAGGGTTAGGTGGAAAATTAGAAGATGGAGAGAGTCCAGAAGATTGTGTCAAAAGGGAAGTTAAAGAAGAAAGTGGACTTATTATAAAAAAACCTAAATTAAGGGGAATTATGACCTTTCCTAAATTTAAAGATAATGAGGATTGGCATGTTTTTTTATATACGGCAAATGAATTTTATGGTGAAATTATAGAATCTGATGAAGGTGTTTTGAAGTGGGTGGAGAATAATAAAGTGTTGGACATGCCCACCTGGGAAGGGGATTTGATTTTTCTAAAGTGGTTATTAGAAGACAGGGGAATGTTCAGTGCAAAGTTTATATACGAAAATAAAAAACTTATGGCTCATGAAGTCACATTCCACTAGGAGGGGTAAAATGAAAAGAATATTATTTGGTATTTTCATTAGCTTACTATTATTTAGCACTGCATATGGAGGAGAATTAGGTGAGGACTATTATTTAAAAAATAGCGGATACACTGAAGAAGAATTTCAATATCTATATGATACCATAGTAAAGGGAATTAAAAATGTATCAATTAATGAACAAACCTCTGAATCAGTTCCCTTCAAAAAAGGTATAGATCATGTAATAAAAAAGGCATTTATGGACTATGATCATTTAAACTATGTAAGCCGTATAAAGTACGAATATTCTAGGGGAAATGGAAATATTAAAAATATATACTTTGAATATAGCTACACTAGGGATGATATAAAAAAGAGAATGAAAGAAGCTCATATGAAGGCCCATGAAATAATAGATGAAATAATAAGGGAAGACATGACAGATTTTGAAAAAATAATAGCAGTCCATGATTATATAATAAATAATACTAGGTATGATTATGAAGGATTCAAAAGTGGGAAAATACCCCATTGGGAGCATACGGCCTATGGACCCCTTGTTAAAAAGGTAGGGGTATGTGATGGTTATTCTAAGGCTTTCATGTTAATCCTAAAGAAATTAGGAATGGAATGTATAAGTGTAAAAGGTGATAACCATGCATGGACTATGGTGAAACTAGAGGATAAATATTATCATGTGGATTTAACCTTTGATGATCCCTATTATGAAAAGATGGATATGTTGAGTTATGATTATTTTTTCATAGATGATGGGGAAATGGAAAAGGACCATCAGTGGAATAGGGAAATATATCCTAAATGTGATACTATAAACGTTAATTATTATAAGAATAATTTGGGTATGACAGATTATGCTAAAGGTGAAGATGAATTTAAGGAAAGGATAAGGGTTGCTGTAGAGAATAGGATTGAATATATATATTTAAAGGTAGATAATACTAATATGAATGTGGATAAGTTAATTGAAGATATGTTAAGAGAAAATAGGTATAATACAAAAATAAGTTATAGTTATAAGGTATTTGATGATTCTTTTAAGATAAGGATAATATATAGGTAAGTTACTGTATAAACAAAGCTTTGAGATGATAAATTTATGTATAATAAAAAAGCTAATTTAGGAGGGAATAACTATGGATAAGAATGCAAAGTGGGTTGTGGAAAAAAGGATTGACAGGACTATTGAGGCTTTAAAGAAAAACAATATGAATGGATATCATGCTAGAAGGAAAGAAGATGTGGTAGGTATAATAAGAAATTTAATCAATAAGGGAGATACGGTTTCTGTGGGAGGTTCTGTATCTTTGGCTGAATGTGGAGTTGTGGAATTTTTAAGGAATGGAGATTATAATTTTCTAGATAGATATAAGGAAGGTTTAACTCCTGCTCACATTAAGGATATATATAGAAAGAGTTTCTGTGCAGATGGATATTTTACTAGTACTAATGCAATTACGGAGGAGGGCTATTTATACAATGTGGATGGCCGTGGAAATCGTGTTGCTGCCATGATCTATGGACCAGATAAGGTCATAGTAGTAGCTGGAGTCAATAAGATAGTGAAGGATGTGAAAGAGGCTATAGGCAGAAATGAAAGGATAGCAGCCCCAGCTAATACGAAAAGACTAGATAGAAAAACTCCCTGTAAGGAGCTAGGATATTGTGTAGAATGTAGTTCACCAGAAAGAATCTGTAGTGATTATGTTTTAATTAAAAAGCAAATGGATAAAGATAGAATCCATGTAATATTAGTGGAAGAATCCTTAGGATATTAGTAAGATTAAAAATTAGGGATATAAAAAAATCACACCTTAGAAGGTAAAGGGTGTGATTTTTTTGTATGTCCTAGGTAAATCCTATGATAGAATAGTCGTTCTATCCCCTTGAGGATTATGTTATAATTGTAAAAAAAGGAAAAATGGTACATTTTAAAGGGAGGAAAATAAAAAATATGAAGAAAATTGGCTTAGTATTATGTGCATTCATCATTTGCTTTTCAAGTATTTTTGTTTATGCAGATACAGGAAACAAAAAGCCTTCCCAGTCAATGGATTTGCCTGAGAAGAAGATATCATATGAAACATGTATAAATTATGTAGATGGATATATGATCAATTATCCTATGGATATGGAAGTGGATAGAACCTTATCCAAGGTTAAGACAGTAATAAGGAATAAAGATAGGGAAATTGAAATATATTATGATAATTTTAAAAACACAGAGCATTCATCTAAGGCCTATACATATTATAGTAATCTATTTTTAAAAAACCTGAAGGACCACCATAAGGAATATGAAGATACCATATATGTAAATGGTATGAAGACCCATTTACTTAAATGGGAACGAAAAAAGTTATCTAAGGTACAAAATGATAAAAATTATTATGTAAGTGCAGAGATTATTAAAAATCACAAGGAAGTTTATACGATTATTATGAAATCAACAACACCCTTTGAGAGTTACGAGTCTTATATGGACATTATTAATACTTTTCAATTAGTACAAAAATGTGGGGACCACAAGGTCAATGTGAAGTTTAAATCAATAGAAAGAAATTTAAATGATGAAACAAAAGAATTTTATAATAGATATTTTATGGAAAGTGATAGATTAAGATGGGGGATTTTTGAATATAATGCCCCAACGGATTTCGCATATTTAAATAGCTTAGAAGATAGAATAGATTACACTTTCCAGTTTGTACTTAAGTATCAATCATTGGATGGAATTTTTCCCATGGAAGAAATGAAAAGAGCCTATGAAGGCAATCATTATGTGGAATTAACCCTTCAAACTATGTTTATGGAAGGGGATAATGCCAGTGTTACATATGATATATTAAATGGAAAATATGATGATTATTTTAATGAATATGCAAAAAAGGTGAAAGAGTTTAATCATCCTGTTCTTTTTAGATTGAACAATGAAATGAATGGGGATTGGTGTGTTTATTCTAGCTATCATAGTTCTAAGGATACAAATCTTTATAAGGAAGTATGGAAATATGTTTATGGTATTTTTGAAAAAAATCAAGTGGACAATGTCCTATGGGTATGGAATCCACATGATTTGTCTTTTCCAGGTTTTAAATGGAACCATTATTTAAATTATTATCCAGGTGATGAGTATGTGGATATTATAGGAATTACTGGATACAATACGGGAAATTATTATGAAGGGGAGATTTGGAGAGAATTTGATGAAATTTACCCACCTGTTTATGAAGAATATATGTCTATTTTTGAACAACCCTTTATGATTACAGAATTTGGGTCAACTGCTGCAGGTGGAGATAAGGTAAAATGGATAAATGATATGTTTGATGGTTTTGCCTCTAATAAATATCCAAATATAAAGGTGGCCATTTGGTGGAATGGTATTGATTGGGATACAAATATGAAGCCTGCTAGAATATATAGAATGGACCAAAATGAGGAGTATATAAAGACCTTTAGAGAAAGGCTAAAGTACTTTAAAGAGAACACAGATAAAATTGAAGAATAAGGCATATGAAAAAAATAAACTAGTCAGGTCCCTGAGGAATTTGGATTATTTTCAAGGCATGGGGAGTGAGTATATTAAACCTATGTGAGGGATTCCATAACGAAGAAAATGATTCAAATAACCAGTGAAATGGCTAATTTATTTTTTGAATATGTCTAATACTATAAAAGGCATCCTTTTTATTGTTATTAGGATGCCTTTGTTTTATTACTAAACATTATCTAATATTTCCGTCTATTCCTATTATGACTTCTTTATAATCTACAATCTTTCTAGCATTTAGCATGGCTTCCTTTACTGCCTTAGTCATTCCTGTGCAGCATGGAACTTCCATTCTAATTACCTTTATGCTCTTAATATTATTATTTTTTATTATGGCAGTTAATTTTTCCACGTTATAGTTATTATCATCTAATTTAGGACAACCTATGACAGTTATGTGGTCCTTGATGAAGTCCTCGTGGAAGTTTCCATAGGAGAAGGCTGTACAATCGGCTGCTACTAATAGGTTAGCCCCTTCAAAGTAATCGTTGTTAGGGTTTACTAATCTAAGTTGTATAGGCCATTGATTTAATTGGGATGGTAAAAAGGTATTTTTTTGAGTAGTGTCCGTTGTTACTACTTTAGGTATTTTTTTCTGTATTTTTTTTGCATGGGTCCCAGGACAACCGCAGGGCATTGGTTCCATTTTTTTCTTCATCTCCATTCTTTCTTTTACAGCTTCTTCATCAAAGGGATCTGCTTCCCTCTCTACCATTTTAATAGCATCAGTAGGACAAACAGGAAGACAATCTCCAAGTCCATCACAGTATTTATCACTAACTAGGGTGGCTTTATTATCTATCATTTGGATAGCACCCTCATGACAGGCATCTACGCATAATCTACATCCGTTGCATTTATCTTGATCTATATGAATTATTTTTCTTTTCATTTTAATTTCCTCCTTTTGTTAATGTTCTTTTATGAGTATAGTATACTTATAATTAAAAGTTATGTATGTAATAAATGTTACCGAAGAAAAAATTGGGAGTATAATAAATTCTATTAGGGATTTGTTTTCAAAAATAAAAAAGGAGAAATTTTCAATGAAAAATATAATAGGAATATTGAATAAGTGTATGTTATTTAAAAATGTACATGAGGAAGAAATAGAAAAGATAATTAGGAAGATTAATTATAAGATAGGGGAATATGCTAAGGATTCTGTGGTGGCCTTTGAGGAAGATGATTGTAGTTTGCTGGGAATAATAATAGATGGGACCATAGAAATAAGAAAGATATATTCAAGTGGCAAGAATGTAACCTTGACCCAATTGAAGAAATCCCATATATTTGGAGAGGCCATAATGTTTTCTAATTTTAATCAATATCCAGCCACTGTCATATCTGTTGCTAGATCTAAAATAATTTTCATACCTAAAGAAGAAATAGTTAAAATATGTAGTCAAAATGAAATTATCCTCAAAAACTTTATGAATTTGTTATCTAATAAAATATTAATGCTCAATAAAAAAGTAAAAGAATTATCCTTAGATACCCTAAGGGAAAAAATATGTTTTTATCTATTTGAAGAACATAAAAAGCAAAAGAGTTTAAAAATAAAGTTAAGTATGTCTAGGGAGGGCCTAGCAAAGTATATGGGTGTTCAAAGACCATCCTTATCTAGAGAGATGATAAAGTTAAGGGATGAAGGTATAATAGATTTTGATAGAAGTACCGTAACCATAAAAGATATACGTAATATTGAAGATATTCTGATATAATGAAATGGTTGTGGATTTTGTATTTATAAACCAGCTTTATGTGTGCCTATTTCAGGCAAGTTACCGTATAAAGAAATCCTAGTGTTATGAAATCTATACATGAACAAGACGTAAATAGGGGGAGAAAAATGACTAAGAAAAAAATTGCAGCAGGGATATTGTTAATAAGTTTTATTATAGGAGCTTTAGGTGTTTTATATATAGGTAATGATGAAAATAGGGTTCCCGTATTAATATATCACCATATATCAAATATTGAAGAGGAACTATCACCTATAACCATAACACCAGAGAAATTTTATGAAGACATGCTTTATTTAAAGGCCATGGGATATAATACAGTGAATTTTCAGGATCTAATAGATTATAGGGAAGGGAAAAAGACTTTACCTGAAAATCCCATAATAGTAACATTTGATGATGGGTATATGAGTAATTATACTTATGCATATACAGTACTAAAAGAATTAAAAATGAAGGGTGTAATATCCATAATAGGAAGCCTTATAGATGAATCTAGTCATAGTAGTTATAATTTTATGCTTACGTGGGATAAGATTAGAGAAATGAGTCATAGTGGAGTTATAGAAATACAATCCCATTCATATGACCTTCATAATTGGGGCGATGAAATAAGTAGTCCAAGGGGGGTTGATCAGATGAAAAGGGAAGATGACACACATTATATGGCCAGGTTTAAGTCAGATACAAAACTCATAATGGATAAGGTAAAGGAACATACAGGAAAAGATATAACCATGTACACCTATCCCTATGGAATCTATAATGATAAAACGGAGAAAATGTTAAAAGATCTAGGTATAAGGGGAAGTCTTACGGGAAAAAGGGGCGTATCCACCATAAAAAATGGATTATTTTCCCTAAGAAGAATAAATATGGTTGGGGGAGTGAGATCTCCAATACTTATGAGAAAAATAATAATAACCCAATTAAAATTAAAAGGGATTCCCTTTTATAATGTAGAATCTAGTAAAGAGAGAATTAAAAAATTAGAAGAACTTCTAGGCATATGAGAACTAAAGTTGTAAAAGGAACTATATTATGAAAATGGAGAACATTTTTAAAATTGTTAGTTCTTTGTGGAAATATGTCGCTATCCTTACATAAAATGGTTGAAACAGTGACGGTTAATGTAGTATAATGAATTAACAACATAAGAAAATTAGAGCAGATGAAATACGGATATATGTGGACGTCTAAGCCGTGTGAATGCAGTGACGTAACCGGCTAACTATACAATTGTAGTTAGCCGGTTATTTTTTAAAATATAAAACTTAGGTGGAAAATTATGATTAGGGAAAAAAAGAGATTAGGAGATTTGCTCATTAATGCTGGATTCATTACAGAAGAACAGCTAAGTGAAGCATTGAAATTACAAAGGGCTTCAGGTAAGAAATTGGGAGAAATTTTAATAGATGAAGGATTTGTGCAAGAAAATCAAATGATAGAGGTATTAGAGATTCAATTGGGAATTCCCCACATGGATATTGAGAAGCACTATATTGATCCTCAAATTCCAAGGTTGATTAGTGAAAGTCTAGCTAAAAGACATTTAATAATACCTGTAAAAAAAGAATATGAAAGATTGACTTTGGCCATGTCTGACCCTCTTAATATTTTTGCTATGGACGATGTGAAAATTGCCACAGGATTAGAGATAGAACCAGTAATTGCATCTAGGCAACACATTTTAAATGCCATTGACCAATATTATGGAAAAGAGAGTGCAGAGAAGGCTGTTGAAGACTTTAAAAATCAATATAACATTGATGATACAGAATTAGACCAAGAAACTATTGATGAGATTAACAATGCACCAGTGGTAAGGTTAGTCAACTCCATTATTAGACAAGCCGTAAAGGCAAAGGCCAGTGATATACATATAGAACCCTTTGAAAGCAGTGTAAGGGTAAGGTTTAGAGTAGATGGAGTACTACAAGAGATCATGTCTCCAGAAAGGTCAACCCACTCGGCAATAGTAACAAGGATAAAGATAATGGGTAAAATGAATATTGCTGAAAAGAGGGTACCACAAGATGGTAGGGTTGAGACTAATGTGGATGGAAAGGAAGTAGATTTACGTATCTCCATATTACCTACTGTTTATGGAGAAAAGATAGTTATTAGACTATTAGATAGAAGTAATTTTTTAATGTCAAAGGCAAAGTTGGGTTTTTCTCAAAGAAATCTAGAAAAACTTGAAAGTATAATTAAAAATCCTAGTGGAATTGTACTAGTTACAGGGCCAACAGGAAGTGGCAAGACCACAACCCTATATACTATTCTTAGGGAACTTAATGGGTTAGATAAAAATATCATAACAGTGGAGGATCCAGTGGAATATAGGCTCCATGGTATTAACCAGGTACAGGTAAATCAAAAGGCAACCATGACCTTTGCAAATGCCCTAAAATCCATCTTGAGACAGGATCCAGACACCATAATGATTGGGGAAATAAGGGACTTAGAAACGGCCCAAATAGCCGTTAGGGCATCTATTACGGGTCATTTAGTTTTAAGTACTATGCATACAAATGATTCACCTTCAACTGTGTCAAGACTTATGGATATGGGAGTAGAACCCTATTTAGTTTCTTCCTCCGTTGTGGGTGTAATAGCTCAAAGATTAGTAAGAAAGATTTGTGATGATTGTAAAGAATCCTATGTACCAAATGATTCTGAAAAAAAAATGTTAAATATTATGGATGGTCATACATTATATGGGGGAAAGGGATGCACCTATTGTAATGGGACAGGCTATAGGGGAAGGATAGCAATCCATGAAGTTATGCCTGTAAATAAGGAAATAAGAATCCACATAGATAAAAGGGAGAGTATAGATGTTCTAAGACAAAGGGCCGTAGAACAGGGAATGCTTACCCTAAAGGAAAGTTGTAAGGAACTGGTACTCGCAGGAATTACAACTGTGGAAGAATTAACAAGGGTAGCTTATAGTTTAGATTAGGTGGTGCCGTATGAATATAATAGATTTATTGAAGAAAACCGTTGAAGCAAAAGCATCTGATTTACATATAACAGTGGCCGTACCCCCAGTTATAAGGGTGAACGGAAATCTCGAGAGACTAGATGAAAAATCCTTGTGTCCAGAGGATACTATTTCTTTAGCAGAGGAATTATTAACAGAAAGGCAATTGGAAGATTTACAAGAAAAGGGAGAAATAGACATATCCTTTTCTAATCCAGGATTAGGGAGATTTAGGGTAAATGTGTATAAGCAAAGGGGGAGTTATGGTATTGCCGTAAGAAGTGTTGCTTTAAATATACCAACTATTGAAGAGTTGGGCTTTCCACCAGTCATAAGGGAATTGTCCCGTAAACAAAGGGGCCTCATATTAGTAACGGGGCCCACAGGAAGTGGTAAATCTACCACCTTGGCTTCCATGATTGATTCTATCAATAAGGAAAGAAGCAGTCATATATTAACCCTTGAAGATCCTATAGAATATCTTCACAAACATAATAAGAGTATTGTAAATCAAAGGGAAATAGGAAATGATTCCCATAGTTTTGCAAATGCCCTAAGGGCAGCCTTAAGGCAGGACCCAGATGTTATCCTAGTAGGTGAAATGAGGGACCTAGAGACTATTAGTATTGCCATCACTGCTGCTGAAACGGGACACTTGGTACTCTCTACCCTACATACTATAGGAGCTGCAAAGACCATAGACAGGATAATAGACATATTTCCTTCTAATCAACAACAACAAATTAGGGTACAACTATCCACTGTCCTAGAGGGTATAGTATCACAGCAACTCTTAGAAAAGGCCGATGGAAGTGGCCGTGTGGCATCCCTAGAGATTATGACTGCAACTACAGCCATAAGAAATTTAATTCGAGAAGGAAAAACCCACCAACTTCAAAGTAGTATCCAGACAGGTAAAAAGTTTGGTATGAAGACAATGGATAATTCTTTACTTGAACTATACAACAACATGTTAATAGATAGAAAAACAGCCCTAACCTATGCAGTAGATCCGGATAGGTTGGCAGGTTATATGCATATGTAAAAATACAAAGAACAAGGGGTGAGTACATGCCCACTTATAAATATAAGGCAATAAGTAAAACAGGAGAAAAAATAGAGGGAACCTATACGGCAAAGGCCAAAGAAGAGGTCCTTAGTCTCATTAGACAAAATCAAAATATGCCCATAAGTGTGGAAGAGGTATCAGAAGGAAGTAAGGAAATTAGCCTTAATTTCTTAACAAAGATAAAGACTAAGGATATAGCCATATTTTGTAGACAATTTTACGCCATGCTAAATGCAGGTGTGACCATTATAAATTGTTTGGACATATTAAGACTTCAAACGGAAAATAAAAAGTTCAGAAAAGTCATAGGAGAGGTCCACGATGAGGTGCAAAAGGGACTTACCTTCTCAGAATCCATGAGAAAGCATAGATCAACCTTTCCAGACTTACTGATTAATATGGTACAAGCAGGAGAGGTCAGTGGTACCTTAGATATTATTATGGATAGGATGGCTGTCCATTATGAAAAGGAAAACAAGATTAATAACAAGGTAAAAGGTGCCATGATGTATCCCCTCATACTAAGTATAGTATCCATTTTGGTAGTAGTATTTTTATTAACCTTTGTAATGCCTACCTTCGTGGGAATGTTTACAGGAAGTGGCGTAGAACTTCCCCTACCAACGCGAATTTTGCTGGCCATAAGTGGCGGAATAACTAAGTATTGGTATATACTTGTTGTATTTTTAATAGTGACATTCTATGGACTAAAAAAATACATAGACACGGATAGGGGACAATTTTTAATAGACCATATAAAATTTAGGATTCCCATAGTAAAGGGAACTACCCAAAAGATCGTCACATCCAGATTTACAAGGACCCTATCTACCCTATTATCAAGTGGTATTCCCCTTATTCAGGCCCTAGATATAGTATCTAGAGTTGTTGGAAATGTCATAGTGGAAAAGGGCGTATTAAATGCCAAGGAAGAAGTTAAAAAGGGTATAGATTTGGCAACTCCCATTAAAAACATAGGAGTTTTCCCACCTATGGTAGACTCCATGATTCGAATAGGAGAAGAATCGGGAGCCCTAGATGACATATTAGACAAGACTGCTAACTTTTACGATGAAGAGGTTGAAACGGCCATTCAAAAGATGACCACCCTATTAGAGCCAATCATGATTGTCATAATGGCAGTGGTAATAGGAGCCATAGTAATAGCCATGGTAATGCCTATGTTTGATATGATGAACACTATTTAGGAGATTAAAAGGCCTTATATTAATGCCTTTATAATAAATTATTTTTAAGGAGGAGAAAATATGTTAAAGTTTTTTAACAAGAAATTAAGAAATAAGAAAGGTTTTACATTAGTAGAACTTATTGTTGTTGTTGCAATATTAGGCATACTAGCTACAGTTGCTGTACCAAGATTGAGTGGTGCAAGAACTAATGCACAAAAATCTGCTATAGAAGCTAACTTGAAAACATTGGATAGTGCTATTGCTCTACACGAAGCTGAACAAGGAAAATTACCAAAAGATATGGCAGCATTAGTCACTGCTAAATATTTACAAGCTGAACCAAAGGCACCTACAGGAGTAACATATTCAGTAACTAGCGGTGGAAGAGCAAATGTTGCTATTGCAAAAGATACATTTGGAACTCATGATGCAATAACTGCTACAACTGTTGAAGGGTTGCAAGGTTCATCAACATGGAAAGGAATTAAGTAATTTAATTACCTAATACAAAAAGGGGGAGCAAAAATGACATACATAACACTAACAATAGGCCTATTAATAGGGTCATTCCTAAACGTATGCATATACCGCATACCCAAAGAAGAATCCATAGCCTATCCCCCTTCCCATTGTCCTAAGTGCAATAATCAATTAAAACCATTAGACTTAGTACCCCTATTTAGCTATTTACTAAACAAGGGAAAATGTAGATATTGCAGGGAGACTATCTCCCTACAATATCCTATTGTTGAATTTCTAAATGGAATCATCTATTTATTATTATATTTTAAATTTGGACTTAACATTCTTTTCGTAAAATATGGAGTACTAGCTAGTCTATTAATAGTAATTTCATTTATTGATTATGAACTAAAAATAATACCTGATGAATGCAACCTATTTGGAATCATTATATCAGGTGCTTTTATTATATTTCACAATTTTAATTATACAGGACTAAAGGAATCCTTATTAGGACTATTACTTGGTGGGGGAATATTTTTGATTATAGCAATTCTAACGGGAGCCATGGGTGGTGGAGATATTAAGCTCATGGGGGTTTTAGGATTTGCCTTTGGATGGAAATTGATTCTTTTGATTACACTCCTATCCTTTGTAATAGGAGCAATCGTATCTATTATATTATTATTATTAAAATTAAAAAATAGGAAGGATGCCATAGCCTTTGGACCTTTCATTTCAGTGGCAACATTAATAACGATTTTTTATGGCACAGAGATTATAAGCTGGTATATGAGTATACTATTTGGATAAATACAATGGGGTGAAAGACTTGTTTAGAAAAAATATCATATCTGTAGATATTGGAACATATACGACGAAAATAGTAGTTGGAAAAACTAAAAACAAAAATAAAGAAATCCATATTAATAATGCTTTTATGGTGGAGACACCATCAGAATCCTATGAAGATGGATACATAAAAAACTTAGAAGCGTTCAAAAAGATGATCCACAGTATTTTAAATAAAAATAAGATTAAGGAAAAGGATATAATCTTTACGGTACAAAGTAAGGACATTATCACAAGGGAAATTGTTTTACCCTATGTGAAAGAAGAGGAATTATCATCTATGGTTTATTTAGAGATAGAACAATACCTACCCATAAGATTAGATGAATATGCAGTAGAATATAAGGTATTAGAAGAGTTTGTAGATAATGACATAAAAAAAATAAGGGTTTTAGTTGGAGCACTACCAAAATCCATGGTAAAAATATACTTAGAACTAATAGAAAGTTTAAAGTTAAAGGCCCTAGCCCTAGATATGCACGCCAATTGCATTTCTAAGATTTTTGGAGGAAATGTTACAATAAATAAGGAAAATCACAGTTTAGATAAAACTGTTACTTTAATAGATTTAGGCCATGAATATACTAATGTGACTATTATTAATAAGGGATTAATTCGATTCAATAGATTGATCCATCAGGGGGGAAGGCATATTGATACTAGTATTGCCAATACATACAACCTCTCCTTAGAAGATGCCCAAAATCGTAAAATAGAACATACCAATTTAGAAGAGGTAGATGGAGGATTCACATCCACTAGCATGTTAAATGAACTGGTACAATCTAATGTGGATACGTGGATTAGTGAGATTCAACGGATATTTCAATACTATAACAGTCGTGAACGTGGAAACAGTGTAGATGAGATCTATTTATATGGTGGAAGCTCAAATATTAAAAATCTATCAAACTATATGACTAACTATACTAATATACCTACCATTAAAATCAATACAATAGATAATATAAAATTTGGAAAGATGAGTGCCAAAATGGATTTAGGAAATTACTTAAATGCCATAGGAGCCCTTATTAGAAGGTAGGTGATAACATGAGAGATTTTAACTTTTTTTCATCATATATAGAGACGAAAAACACTTCTAAGAAAAATCAAGTACAGATGATCCTTATATCAATAGGACTCCTATTAGTAGTAGGAGGATTTACAGCTTTTAATATGTATGAAGCTAATAAATTAGAAGTGGAAATTGCAGGGTTGAAAAACTATCTAGAATCCCAAGAGGTAGTTAAAAAGAGTAAAGAAGTGAAAGAAAAGAAAAGAAAAATGGAAGTTATGAATAAGTATTATAATATTGTGGAAGAAATGAATATGGATATGGATAACATAGACATTATAGGTAGTGATTTCATGGAAAAGATATCTTCTACCATTCCTAAGAACCTATTTATTAAAACCATATCCATAACAATAGAAGAAGCAGAAATGCAAGGGGTAGCAGACAGTAGAGTACCCATTGCAGAATTTGAACATAACCTAAAGGGTCTAGATCTATTTAAGAATGTCCATGTGAGTATAATTAACAAAGAGGGTGAAGAAAGTAGCAATTATATATTTGCTATAAGATGTACACTTAAGGATGTGAATAACTATGAAATTGACTAAAAGAGAAAAAACATTACTTATATGCTTAGGTGTAATCCTATTATTAGGTGGATACTATCAATTTGTATTAGGACCCCAGATGAGGAACGTGGCACAATTGAAATCAGATGTACAAGCATATAGGGATGAAGTTAATAAGACAAAAATAGAGATTTCTCCCAATAGTAAAATACATAAAAACTTTAAGATAATGAATTCTAAAATAGCCGTTGTAAGTGAAAGATTATTTCCTAAAATAATACAAGAAAAAATAATAACTATTTTAGATGAAATGATAGATGCTTCTCAAATAGAGATTCTCAGTATGGAGTTTAGTGAAGAAGAATTAAAGGAAATGGAAAAGAAAAAAGAAGAAACTAAAGAAGAAGACCATGTGCTGAGGGATTTAGTATTAGAATATCATGGAAAATCTAGTGAAGATGGAGAGGATTTAGTAGAAGATAAAAATCCACAGGATGAAGAGGTGGAAAATAAATTAGAGAAAACTACCATAACCATTAGTTATGAGGGTAGTTATGATGAAATTATGGCCTTTGTGGAGAATATAGAATCTTCACCTAGAAAAATAATTATTAAGAGTTTAATCCTAACCCAACTAGAAGAGGGTCCCATGGCAGGTAATATAGTCCTAGATTTCTATGGCCTACCTAAGATACATGTCCAGGATGAGGATTATTTAAACTGGCATATAGAAAACGAATATGGAAAGGACAATCCCTTTAGTGTATTTAGTGGATATACATCAGGGTCAACTAGGACAAATGATAGTCCCGTGGTAAAAAGGAAAAAGTATGAATTTGTTATGACTGTAAAACCAGTTACATCAGATATACCAACTGTAGTAATGGGAAAGACGGATAATAGAAATAGTAGAAGTTATGTCCATGCGGATAATCCAAACTTTGAAAATGTGGAATTTGAAATAATAGAGGAAGAGGGCAAGTATTTTTACAAGTATAAAACCCAATCTGAAAGCTATCCAAGGGACTATGAAAATAGTAAGATTTCATTTACACCAAAGGGTAATGAAATCGGGTTAAATATTATTACTCACAAAAGAAATAGTAGTGAAGATACAAGTGGAGTGAATTTGTCCCTTATTAATAAGTCTAATCTAAAATTAAATGTAAAAATTGACTATGATGATACTAAAAAGACAAGGGTAAATATTATTAAAAATATAGGGAATGTAGAGGTAAAAAGGTAGGCTGGAGGAATTAAGATGATGAAAATCATAAAGAAAAATGAAGGATTGACCTTAATAGAAATTGTGGTTAGTCTAGCTATATTAGGCATTATCGTAACTCCATTGGCAACCTTATTTGTATCGGGTGTTAAAAATAACGTAAATGCAGAGGACAGGCTCATTGCAAATCAATTGGCTCAAAAATATATGGAAGAATCAATGAATAATATTAGTAACATTATAGATGAACCAACGAAAACATATGAAGAAAAGCCTTTTAAAATAATAAGAACTATTTCTGAGTACAAAGATGAAAATGATAAATCCTATAAAAATAATGTTGGAAGTATAAAGGATGATTCTGAGTTTGATAGAATTATTAAGGCATCTCAGCATATGGATGGTCACACTATAACTATTGAAAATAAAACAAAGTCAACAAATATAAAAATAGAATGTGATGAACCTATGGAAAAAACTTTTAAAGTTTCTAACAAATCAAAAAAAAGAGTAAATATATATAAAGTTTATTCTGAATCAAAAAACAATAAGGTTAGTATAGATGTTACAGATGGAGAAGTATATATTTATTCCAATATTTATGATGGTAGTGAAAGTATAGAGCTAAACCAAAATAGGGTTTGTAAGATCAAAATAACTGTAACAAAGGGAAGTAACAGTAATGCTTTAGCTGAGTTAGTAACCTTTGAAACGATTAAATAAGGAGTGCCTTATATGATTATAAAGATTTTAAAATCGAAAAGAGGGTCAACCCTTCTTCTAGTAATGGTAGTTCTATCTATACTTAGTATGTTAGGGACTGCCATGATATCACTAAGTGTTGTGAATTTTAGGAGGCAAATAGTAGACAAAAATGTAAAAACATCCTTTTACTTAGCAGAGGCCGGACTTGAAGAGGCCTATGCAGTTATAGGTAAAGATGTAGAAAAGGCTATTGAAGCAGGTAATACAGAGGTAAAAAATAAATTAGAAAATTTTATAAAAGAGGAAAGAAAAAAGGAAGAAAGTGATCCAAAGGCAGAAGCTAGTATCTTTATTAATGGAACTGATGGTTACGAGGAAGTTAATAAGGAAAAAATAAAACCTGTAATTGAAGAATGGTTTAGACTAGGATTTGCAAAATATATAAATGGGAGTTTAGAAGGTAAATTAGATAAGGCAAATAAAAATTATCATAATTATGGTACGGTAGATAAAGATATAGATAATAAACAACTTAGAGTTAATAAAGACGGAAATGTTGAAAAATATAATATTCAAAATGATCCAATTACTGTAAATTCAATTACTGGAGAACCATCCTCTGCTATTAAAATGGAAAAAATACATGGAAAAGAAACAGTAAAGCCTTATGAAATAACTTTAAAATCTACTTTTACTCATAAAAATATCGTAAAAGAAATAAAAGGCACATTTACAATAGAAATACCTCCATACAATGCTCCTTACTATGTTAAAAATGTGAAAGCAAAATTAAATGAAAATATATTATGGAAAAATGCTATTACTACAGAATCAAATTTATATGTGACAGGTACAGGGGATGTTACTATTGATGGAAATATATATGCATATGGAACAAAGCCAGAAGACAAGAAAAAATCTAGAGAGTTTGGTGGCATAGTTGTAGGAAAAGGAAAAGATGGACAGAAAGAAGAGGGACATTTAACAATTAATGGAAATGTGGCTACTAGTAGTTATATTCATACAAATTATGATAACTCCTCTATTGAAATAAATAATGGAGATGTATATTGTAATAGTTTAGTTGCCCAAGAAGGTACAAAGGATACCAATATATCCATAAAAAACGGTTCATTAAATACGGAAGATGATATAGAATTAAATGGAGAAAATGCTAGAATATCCATAAATGGCAGTTATTATGGCTTTTCAGATGGAAGTCATAGTAAGAAACATAATGAAAGTAGTAGTATAGTTATAAATAGTCCTGATATTGGAAAAGGCTCCTCACTAACAATTGATGGAGATAAGGGCGAAACCAGTTTATATGAAAAGGGTATATACATTGGAGGTACTGTTTATATTAATAATTTAAAGGATTCAGAGGGAAATTCTTTTGATTATCAAACAGGAGAAAGTCTTTCTATAAAGGGAAATTATAGAGCATATGGAGAATATTTAAAAGATGATGGTTCAGTTACATATTCAAATGATCCTACTTCTGGTGAACGAGACATAAAATTTAAACCTGATAATATTGAACTTGAAAATTATGAACCCTTAGTATTGATTAGAAGTAATCAGTTAGATTCAATAGAGAAGAGTAAATATTTTAGTTATTATAATGAGGATTATAAAGGTGATTTAAATCTTGGAGGAAGTAGTGGAATTACCCTTGTAAATGTGAAGCATAATACAGGAGCTATCATAAGTGGAGGAAATATAAGTGAGGGCAAGGAATTAGGGGGAAATTCAAAGGTGCTGATTAGAAAATATAATGATTATAGATATAGTATAAATAAAATGTCAGATCCTATATTTCCATATAAACTAGGCCAAGAAGAGGTATCCGAAGAATTGAAATCAGAATTGGAAGAAATAGTATCTATTACTGATAGATTTAACTTTAGCGAAAACTTTAGAAACATTATAAGAGATAAGGATGGTAATATTAAAGAGGTAGTTTTGGTGAATAATCTTTCTAATGAACATATAGCCATTAAAGGCCCTGGTGGAAATGATCCTGGAGTAGGGACAGATAATTGTATACACGTTAATGATGGTAATTTAAAGGGGATTATAGTTACAAAAGGAGATGTATATATAACAGGAAAATTAAACTATACAGGAACTATCGTAGCAAAAGGAAATATTTATATACAAGATAATAATCCTAAGACCATAACAAATACCATAACAGACCCTCCAACAACAGAAAAATACATATGGCAAACAGTATATACACTAGATGGAACGACGGATAAAAGTGGAGTTAAAAAGCATAACTTAAAGGATAAATTTAAAAATAATGGGAAGTCAATAAATTTCCTTTTCCAATCAGAGGCAGGAGTAGATGATACAAAGTCTTACCTGAAATATGAAGATATTATAAATGTACATTGGGAGCAAGTAAAATGATTTTTATAAATAGTCCCCATAACTAGGAGCGTGTTTTTAAAAGATGAAATATAAGAAGCACAACAATAAGGGATTTACATTAATAGAATTACTAATTGTAATAGGAATTATGGGTGTTATAATAACTGCTATTTTTTCATTTTTCATCTCCAATTTAAAGACATTCAATAGGGCAGATGATCATATTCAAGCACAAAATAATGCGCAAGCTGCCATGAACATAATTATTGGAGATATTATTGGTGGACAAGGGTTAGTACGTAATGAAAATAATAGAGTAGTTCTTAAAATAAGCGATGCTAAATCGATTACATATGACTATGATAAGGATGATCAAAGCATAAGTCGTAGGGATACATCAGAAGTTATTGCTAGAAATATCACAGACTTTCATGTTTCAGGTAATGGGAATGGTGTTACTATTACTATAACAAGTGAAATAAATGATGCTAAGGTTTCATTGAAAAACAATATTTACTTTAGAAATGGAAATTAAAAGATCAGGTATATTTAAAAAGGAGGGATAGGATGAAACGATTAATAAGTTGGATTATGATTTTTATGATCATGATTTCATTAATGCCTAATGTGGCAATGGCTAATGGTAGGCTGGCGGTGGATGAAGAGTATTTTGTACAAGAAGACTCAGCTAGCAAATTCATATCTGCCTATTCAAATGGTCAACTATGGGAAATGACTCCAGATGGTAAATCTAAATTTGTGGTAAATACAGGTTCCACATGGCATGATATTGAAAATTATGAGGGGATTTTGTATGGTGTAACCTATAGTGGAAGGTTATACGAGAACATTGATAATAGAAATAGAAGGGAAATAAAAAACTTACATGCTACTGTAAACTCCCTTGTGGAAAGGGATAATAAGTTCTATTATGTAAACAATGCTAATAGAAAATTAATGGCCTATGATTATAAAACAGGGCAAATAGAAACGGTAATAAATAATCTAGGATATCAATCAGCTGGAGATTTGATTTTTCATAATGGAGAACTTTATTTAGCTAGTAAGTGGAATGGACTAGTTAAAATTGATCTAACAAATAAAAAAACCACGAGAATAATGAATTTGCCAGCAAATACTTATGGCATGTCAAGTTTAAATGGTGAAATATATGCTTTACATGGAAATCAAGCAAACCAATTAGATTTAAAAAGAAAGATTACTAAAAAAATATATAATATTACGAATAATGGAGCCATATATGGTACTGGAAAAGGTATGGTAGTTATTTCAGGAAATGTTTTATCTAATGATGGTTCAGGAAAAACTGGATTAATAGATATAAGGAATATATCCTTTGGTAGTAAGGATTATTTAAGGGTAAGCTCCAAGTATGGTACATTAGTTATACATAAAAATGGAAAATTTGATTATTATTTGAAAAATGATTTAAAAGAAATTCAAGACTTGGACGAAGGGCAAACTATACAAGATATTTTTAATTATACTACTAATTTTGGTTCAGGAAATAATGATAGAGCTAACTTGATCATAACTATTGTAGGTAGTTCAGATAAGGATAGAAGTAAGGTTCTACATTTAGATACCTTTGATATTGATGGAAATGGACTTGATTCAGAAAAACCTAGTAATAACACAATAACTCAGTGGAATGATAGTGCAGGCCACAATAATAGTGCTTCTAATGGATATGGTTTTGTATATAACAATAAGTTAATAAATGGTCATCCAGGAATAGACATGTCCACAAGAAGTGTAGGGTATAGTATTTCTACACACCAAGAATTAAATGATAAATTTGAAGAAGAAAAATCCTTTGCATTCGTATTTAAAACGGGAAATAATCTATCAGGTACACAGGTTATTTACGAACAAGGTGGAAGCGGTAGAGGATACAACTTAGTAATAAATAATTCTAGTTTGTATGCCATGGTCTATAATAATGGAGAATGGTCTCATGGACACAAGTATAAAAGAATTAATATGGGACAGTTAGACCCTAATACCCTATATAAGGCTTATATGGTCCATGACTCTAAATCTAATAAATTTACTGCTTATTTGAATAAAGATGAGGGCAATCCAACAAAGATGGGTGAACTAAATAACGTAGATCCACAACATGACCATGGAGATCCTATAGGGGTTGGATATGTAAATGGGTCCACCATATCTCCTGTGGATTATTCAATAATAGACTCAAATAGCCCGTTTCATGGAGCATTTGGAGAAATCATCTCATGGAATTATGCATTGAGTCAAAGTGAAATAAATGGACTAAATACGAGGTTAAATGTTAAATGGAAGGGTATAGACTCATTACCTCCAAATAAACCAACTATAAACACAACTAGTACAGATACTAGTGTAACATTTACCTTAACAGATAATGGAGATCAACAGAATTCAGATTTTGTTTCAGGTATAGACAAGTTACAATATAAAATTGGTAATGGCACTTGGAATGATTATACATCGGGAGATGTTATCACAGCATTAGATAATCAAGGAAAAACAACAATCTATTCAAAGGCAATAGATAAGGCAGGAAATGAAAGTGAAGAAGCAAGTGTAGATGTAGAAATTATTAGTGAGCGAAAAATTACAGTTAAGGTGACGGACGGAAGAGGACAAGTTGACCAATTTGTAACAAGCACTAATGATAAGAGGGAAGATAAGATATTAAACCCTCCTAAGGAACTAAGGGGGAATAGTCACGTAGATATTACTAGTGAAATCGAGGAAGCACATACTCTGAAATATCAGATATTAACCCAGTTTCCAAATACTATGCCAACTAATGGATGGAAATCTGTAGTGGCAAATGGAAAAAATGTAGAAGATGATATCATATTAGATAAGAGAGGAAGCCTTACCCATAGAGGATATATAGTCCATCATTTACCCAATTATGGTAACAGGGATAGTTGGAGTAATGAAAATCTAGTATATAAATATCCTATGGGAATGATAGATTATAAGGATATGGGTGTATCTTCTAGTGTGTCAGCCTATGGAAGTTGGAAGAGTATAGCTCCTTATAGACTAGATAATGGTACTACAGTTAATAGGATATGGGATACAAATACGGCATTTTTAAGCAAAATGGGTATAGGTGGAGATTATAAGGAAGCATCGAAATTTTGGGGATATATAAAGGTGCCTACAGATGGAACTTACTACTTTGGTATTCGTTCTGATGATGGTAATAGGGGCTATATTACAGTAAATGGTGAAACTAAAACTATTTCTAATAGTTTTCGCCCACAATATACCTACTTTACAACAACAAACCAAGCACTAGAGTTAAAGGCAAATACTTACTACCCAATCCATTTAGAATATTTCAATTGGGGTGGATATGCTGAATTTATAATGAAGTATAAGAAGAGTCCATTTAGAAGTAATGCCAATAGTGATAGTTCATATGGTGTACATGGAGTACCAAAGGATTGGTTCTATCCTTCTAAAAGTACAACACCAGGGCAATTTGCAAAGGGAAAATTCACTGGTAAAGCAGGTATAGATATACCCAAGGAAGCAGGAAGTTATTATATAGCAGTAAAAGCAGAAGATAGTAATCAGGATTCAATAAAAGAAATCATATATGGGCCTTTTGAAGTGAAAAACTATGACTCATTGAATTTAGAAAAGACAATAAAAGAGATTAACGATTCAGATTATGAAATAACATATAAGATAAACCCAACCCAAAATCCATTAATACAAAATGGTACCATAACAAATATAAGATTTAATGATGAGTTCCCACAAGGGGTAACAATAATTAGTCATGAAAATCTAAATAATTCTATAGTAACTAATAATTCAAGAACTATTAACGGAACCCTTAATAATATTACCTATAATGGGAATAATGCAAATCCAATAGAATTTAAAGTTACTATAAGATTATCTGAAGGCAAAGAATATACAATTAGTGAACGGCAAAAATCCATGTTAATGTATAGGGAGATAGATGATTATACAAATAACCAAAAAGAATTCCCAAGGCTTAAGGTTACTGGAATAGCTTCTGTTACTGAGGTAGCCATTACGGATAGTAAAGGTAATTCTCAAACTCAAATTATAAAAAACGGTAAGTTCATTGCTAAAGTGAAGTTAAAATTGAATAAAAATCTAAGTAAGTTAAAAATAGATTTATCTAGTACTCATATGGATAAGTTTAATATGGAGTCTATTAAATTAACGAAAGATGATATTAAATATACGGGCAACTGTACCATTGAGAACTCGGCAAGTAATAATTCTAAAACAATTACTTTCCCAGATAATTTACAAAAGGGAGAGTATATATGCTTCATAAAGGTATCTGTTAAGGATGACAATGGAGGAAATGGTACGAAATATAAAACAAAGATTGAAAATATTAAAGTTGATAATCAGGAATGGGAATCTGTAACTAAAGGATCAATAGAGTTAACCATTAATGTAGTTGATGAACCAGATATACTATAAACATAAAAAATATGGAGTACTTAAGTACTCCATATTTTTTTATGAACCTACAGAATTTGAAAAAGAATGTACGTCTGTTTATAATGTATTAAAGAAGACTATTGTTTAAAGGGTGGTATTTTATGAAACAGTTAATATTTCATGTGGATGTGAATTCGGCATTTTTGTCTTGGGAGGCCACTGAGAGGTTAAAAAATGGTGAGGAGAGGGATATAAGGAAGATTCCATCGGCTGTAGGGGGAGATCCTAAGAAGAGGCATGGGGTGGTTTTAGCTAAATCTTCTTTGGCTAAAAAATATGGAGTTAAGACGGGAGAAAGTCTTTTCAATGCCTTTAAGAAATGTCCCAATTTAATAGTAGTACCTCCAAATTTTAAAGTATATTATAAATACAGTAGGAATATGATAGAGATTTTAAAAGAATATGCTAATAATGTGGAAGTATATTCCATAGATGAATGCTTTTTGGATATGACCAATAATAAAAGTGGAAAGTCACCTGAGCATATGGCTGTGGAAATACAAAGGCATATCTATGAAAAACTGGGGTTTACTGTGAATATTGGCATATCAGATAAAAAGGTATTGGCAAAAATGGCCTCTGATTTCCAAAAGCCTAATAGGGTACATACCCTTTATACCCATGAAATTAAAGAAAAACTATGGCCCCTACCCATAAGAGATTTGTTTATGGTGGGAAGGGCCAGTGAAGGAAAGTTAAAATCCATAGGAGTATATACCATAGGCGATTTAGCCAATTATGATTTACCTACCCTAAAGATCATGTTTAAAAAACATGGTAAGGTCATATATAATTTTGCAAATGGAATAGATTATTCTAAGGTGGAAGCTAATGATTATGATGACGTGAAGGGCATAGGTAATTCTACCACATTGCCCTATGACATAGAGAGCAAAGAGGATGCCCATAAGGTATTACTATCCTTAACGGAAAATGTATGTATAAGGCTTAGGAAAAAGGAATATAAGTGCAGGTCAATCTGTGTAGAAATTAAAAATAATAATTTTAAAAGATATACCCATCAAAAGAAGTTATTTAATCAAACGGATTGTACAGATCTTGTATATGATGGGATAAAGAAGTTGTTCGATGAGTGTTGGAAAAGGGAACCCCTTAGATATTTAGGAGTGAGAGTTGGGGATTTAACTAAGGATAATTTAGTCCAGTGCTCTCTATTTGACGATGAACAAGTACATAAAAAGAGGGAATTAGATAAGGTATTAGATAATATAAGAAAGGACTTTGGTCAAGATATGGTTACAAGGGGAAGTTTATTAAAGAGTAAGCTGAAGGTAAAGGATAAACAATTATTGAGATGATTAAAAAATTTAGGATTTAGAAATAAAATTTCTAAACCTAAACTTTTTTTAACAAACTTCACGCTCCACATCTAAATCGAAATTAAACTTATCATGAAGGTGACAAAGGCCATTTTCTCCACATTTTTCATCTATAATGCAGGAAATTTTAATTTCTGAAGTACTAATCATTTGAATATTAATACCCAGTTCATATAAAGTCTCAAAGAAAGTGGAAGCCACTTCTGCACTTCCTGATATGCCCGTACCTACCACAGATAATTTGCATACATTACTATCTGTAAATACTTTACTAGCACCAACTTCATTGGCTATTTCTTCACAGATAACTAGTGCCTTTTTTAAATCATCCTTTTTTACTGTAAAGGAAATATCATTTACTAAATCCCTATTTATATTTTGAATGATCATATCAACGGGAATATGATTTTTAGATAGCTCAGAGAATAATTTGAATGCAACTCCTGGTCGGTCTGGCACTTCTAGTACGGATAATTTTGCTATATTCTTATCTAATGATACACCCCTAACTTGAACCTTTTCCATTTTACTTACCTCCACAATTTCTGTTCCCTTAGAATCATTAAAACTTGATTTTACTACTAAAGGGATTTTATATTTTCTAGCAATTTCCACAGAACGACAATGGAGTACTTTAGCTCCAAGACTTGCCAATTCTAACATTTCATCATAGGAAATTTGATCTAATAATCGAGCATTTTTAACTATTCTAGGGTCTGTTGTATAAACTCCATCCACATCTGTGTAGATTTCACACTTTTCTGCCTTAAGGGCCGCAGCTACAGCCACAGCAGTAGTATCTGAACCACCCCTACCTAATGTGGTAATATCATTGTTTTTATTAATACCTTGAAAACCAGCTACTATTACTATTTTATCCTCACTTAATTCATTTTCTATTCTCTTTGTATCTATATTAGTTATTCTTGCCTTCTTATGGTTAGAATCAGTAAGGATTCCACTTTGGCCCCCAGTTAAGGAGATTACCCTTTCTCCTAGACTTTCTATGGCCATGGCAAGTAGGGAGATGGAAATTTGCTCCCCAGTGGATAAAAGCATATCTAATTCTCTCTCGGGAGGATTTTCATTTATTTGTCTAGCCTTATTTAAAAGATCATCAGTAGTCTTGGCCATGGCAGATACGGTTACTACTACTTTCTTACCTGATGCCTTTAATTTCACTACCTTTTTAGCAATTTTTTTTATTCTATCTATGGAACCTACAGATGTTCCACCATATTTTTGAACTATTATATTATTCATAAACCTTACTCCTTAAGTCTTAAATTCCAATGCATAGGGCATTAGTGTTTAGATCATCTTCTAATCTAACTATGGAGAAATCTTCACCTATAGTTTTTAGTTGGGAACTTATTATTTCCATAGATTTTGCACTTGTATTATCTGTAATTAATACTAGGTTATTTTTCATGGACATGATTGTAAACTTTTGAATGTGATTTTTATCAAGGAGGCCAAGTACTCTAGATATATTTTTAGTATTTACCCTTAAATAATATTTACAGTTAAATAAATCTAAATCAGCTTCCTTTATATGACCATTTTGTATGAAATGATCCGTTTTATATTGACCGCTTATAATATCGTATATATCACAAACTACTGCATTTGCTGTAGGTTTTTTACCTGCTCCTTGACCGTAGAACTGAAGTTGACCTATAGTATCTCCCACAATGGATACAATATTAAAGGCACCCTTCACTGTGGCCATAGTGGAGTTTTTGTTAACTAATAGGGGTTCTACCGATGCAGAAACCTTGTTACCAGAACATAAAGCTGAACCTACAAGCTTAACAGAAGCTCCTAATTTCTTAAACATGGAAATGTCTAATGTGTTTATATTTCTAATACCACTACATTTTATACTATCCACATCTATTTGATTATTAAAGGCGATGGACGCTAGGATTGCCAGCTTTCTTTTCACATCAAAGCCTTCCACATCATCTGTAGGATCTGCTTCTGCATAACCTAGTTCTTGAGCTAACTTTAGAGCTTCGTCAAAACCAAGGCCATCATCAATCATTTTAGTTAGAATAAAATTAGTAGTACCATTTAATATTCCCTTGATTTCGCTTATGTTATTGATTCTCACATTTTGTTTAAGGGGTTTTATGATAGGTATTCCACCTGCCACACTTGCTTCAAATAAAAACCCTTTATCGTATTTATTAGATAAAAATAAAAATTCATCCATGTGTTTTGCAACTACGGCCTTATTGGCAGTTACCACATGTTTGTTGTTTTTAAAAGCCTCACAAATATAGTCATGGGCCCTATCTATTCCACCCATTACTTCAACCACTATATGAATATCATCATCATGAAGTATGTCATAAGGGTTGGTTGTTAAAGTACCCTTTGGAAGTTTTACTTGTCTTTTTTTATTTATATCATTAACTAATATTTTTTTTATGGAAATATCTTTTCCTAATAGTTTTTTAAAATTATTATTTTCGCTATTTAATATTTCATATACTCCAGACCCAACAGTTCCAAGGCCTAGAAGACCAACATTTATCATATAACCCCACCCTTTCGATGTTCGCGAATAAAAAACACTTGTATTTCTATAAAAAACATTATAACATATATATTAGAATAATCAATAGAGAAAGTTGAAAAAAATTTTAAAGAATGACAAGAGGTGGTTAGTGTGAAATATGTAAGTACTAGAGATGGGTCCGTTGAAGTGAGTTCGTCTTATGGGATTATAAAGGGAATATCAGAGGAAGGTGGATTATTTATTCCAAAAGTTCTTCCTAATAATATAGATGTGGAAAGTTTAGTAGGAAAGACCTATAAGGAGATAGCTTTAGACGTATTAAGTAAGTTTTTGAGTGATTTTTCTATAGATGATTTAAAAGAATGTGTGGATAGGGCCTATGATAATAAATTTCACGTTCACGATTTAGTTAGCCTTAAAAAGGCAAATAATAGTTTTTTCTTAGAATTATTCCATGGACCTACTATAGCTTTTAAGGATATGGCCCTTTGTATGTTGCCACAGCTTATGAATGTGGCAAGGAAAAATATAGGATTTAATAGGGATGTGGTCATTTTAACGGCAACATCAGGGGATACGGGTAAAGCTGCATTAGAAGGATTTGCTAATGTGGATAACACTAAAATAATAGTATTTTATCCTAAAAATGGAGTAAGTAAAATACAAGAATCACAAATGATTACTCAAGAGGGTGAAAATACTTACGTAGTAGGAATTGATGGAAACTTTGATGATGCTCAATCTAATGTTAAGGAAATGTTTACGAGTAAAGAGATGAAGGATCATTTAAATAGTTTAGGTTATGAATTTTCTTCTGCCAACTCTATTAACATAGGAAGGTTAATACCACAGGTAGTATATTATGTTTATTCCTATGTGAAATTATTGGAAAAGAAAGAAATAGATATGGGGGAAGAGATAAATGTGGTAGTACCTACAGGAAACTTTGGGAATATATTAGCAGCCTATTATGCTAAACATATGGGAATTAAAATAGATAAATTAATTTGTGCTTCTAATGAAAACAATGTATTGGCAGACTTTTTAAAGGTTGGCATATATGATAAAAGGCGTGAATTTATAAAGACCATATCTCCTTCCATGGATATATTAATCTCAAGTAATCTAGAGAGATTATTATATGAAATTGTAGATAGGGATCCTAGTAAAGTTAGAAAGTATATGAATGATTTAAAGAAAAAGGGAGTATATGAACTTAATGAAAATGAGAAAAATAAACTCCAAAGTTTTTATGGAGCTTGGGTAAGTGAAGAAGAAACATTAGATACAGTTAAGAAGGTATATGAAAGGTTTAATTATGTGATAGATACTCACACGGCTGTAGGCTACAGGGCCTATGAAAAGTATTTAAAGGACACGGATGATAATAAAAAGACTATCATAGCTTCTACTGCTAGCCCCTTTAAATTTACTAAGAGTGTAATGGCAGGTCTAGGAGAAGTTGTGGAAGGAAAGGATGATTTTCAGTTACTTAAGGAGTTATCAGAGAAGTATGGTATGGATATACCAAAAGCTGTCAAAGGGCTGGATAAAAGAAAAATATTACATGATAGACTTTGTCATAAGGATCATATGAAGGATATGGTTAAAGAAATACTTGCATAGGGGGATGAGGACATGATTAGAGTACAAGTACCTGCAACTACTGCAAATGTAGGTCCAGGTTTTGATGCACTAGGAATAGCACTAGATTTATATAATGTATTTTACATGGAAGAAATAGATTCTGGCCTTATTATAGAAGGGGTAGATGAAGAATTTAAAAATGAAGATAATTTAATATACCAATCTATGGTAACTACCTTTGAAGAAATAGGTTATAGACCAAAGGGAATAAGAATAAAAGTTGAAAGTAATATTCCCGTATCAAGGGGTCTTGGAAGTAGTGCCACATGTATAGTTGGGGGAATTATGGGAGCAAATGCCCTAGGAGGAAGTATACTGGATAAGTATGGCATATTGAAAATAGCCACAGAAATTGAGGGACATCCAGATAATGTGGCTCCATGTATATTTGGTGGTATGGTCACTAGCATATATGACAAGGGTGAGATACACTATAGTAAAATACCTGTGAAAAATGATTATAGCTTTTGTCCCCTAATACCAAACTTTAAACTATCCACTAGTGAAGCCAGGGGAGTTTTACCTGAGGTAGTAGATTATAAAAAGGCCGTATTTAATGTGGGAAGGGTAGCCCTTTTAATAGGTAGTCTAGTAAACGGGGAAGATGAACTTCTAGGCCTTGCATGTGATGATGTACTCCATCAGCCTTATAGGGGGGGGCTTATAAGGGATTATGATAATATAGTAAATGCCGTAAAGGAAGCTGGCGTTAAAGGGGTTTTCCTAAGTGGAGCAGGCCCTACTATTATGACTATAGTTAGGGAGAATCATGATTATATTAAAAGAATGAATGATTATTTAAGTATGTTAGAAGATAATTGGATTATTAAGGATTTGAAAATAGATAATGGGGGAGCCTTTGTGGAAGAATGTAGATAGTATATATAATTCCTATTGACAAAAAAATATATAAGAGTATAATAAAAGAAAAAAGTCATCTTTAATCTAGTACGAGATACTAGAAAGGTTTTATATGAAAATTAAGAGCTTACGAGATAAGCTTAATTTAGTATACCTATACAGCCTTTCTATTATGGAAAGGCTTTTTTAATATAAACCTTTAATTTAGGTCCTGTGAGGCTAAGAAGGAGAGTGTGAAAATGAAATATTTAATTGAACCAAACGATTTAAGCTTAAGTGAAACGGAGAGAATCTTATCTTTAGCACAATCTATAATGAAGGAGCCAAGGAAATTTGCTCAAGTATGTAGGGGCAAATTAATGGCCAATCTTTTCTATGAACCTTCCACAAGAACTAGATTTAGCTTTGAAGCTGCCATGTTAAGGCTTGGTGGCAATGTAATGAATTTATCAGATATTAGTACTTCATCCCATACAAAGGGTGAGTCTATGGCAGATACTATTAAGACCATATCTTCATATAGTGACTTAATAGTTATGAGACATCCAGAGGCTGGAACTCCTAAAAAATCCATACCCCATTCTTTAGTACCAATTATAAATGCAGGTGATGGACCGAATCACCATCCTACTCAAACCTTAACGGATCTTCTAACTATCAAGGACATTAAGGGACATATATCAAATCAAACTGTTGCCTTTTGTGGAGATCTACTCTATGGAAGAACAGTCCATTCATTGGTAAAGGCACTTAGTAGATATGACCATATGAAGTTCATATTCATTTCCCCAGAAGAATTAAAAATCCCCCATTATATAAAAGAATATATAGATGAAAACTCCTATGTAGAAACTCATTCCCTAGAAGAAGTTATGGACCAAATAGACATACTTTATGTAACTCGTGTCCAAGGGGAGAGATTTGAAAATATAGAGGAATACAATAGATTAAAGGACACCTATATAATAGATCCTCCTAAATTAGAAAAGGCTAAGGAAGACATGATAATCATGCATCCACTACCTCGTGTAAATGAAATAGATACTAGGGTAGATGAGGATAAAAGGGCTGTATATTTCAATCAGGTAAGATACGGCATGTATGTGAGAATGGCTCTAATAGCAGATTTTGTAGGTGATGAACCATGTTAATAAAAGGGGTACGAGTAATAGACAAGGATAGTGACTATACAGCTAATGTATTAATAGAAGAGGGGAAAATAAAAGAAATTACCAGGTGTCATGGTGATGGAAAATTTGTGTTAATGCCAGCCTTTATAGATATGCACACCCACTTAAGGACTCCTGGGTATGAATACAAGGAAGACTTAGAAAGTGGACAAAGGGCTGCACTTAAGGGTGGATATACTACCCTATGTTCCATGGCAAATACATTGCCCGTTTGTGATAATGAAAAGACTATAGAGTATATAAAGGATGAAAGTAAAAGGATAAATCTATGTGAAGTAATTCCCGTATGTAGTGTAACTAGAAATCTAGAAGGAAAAGAAATTGTGAATATGGATAATATGATAAAGCACACGAATCTCTTTTCAGATGATGGAAATACTATATTTAGTCAAAGCATAATGAAAGATTCCTTAGAATTATCTAAGGAATATGGATTCAAAATACTAACCCATTGTCAACCGGAGGCCAAAATTATAAAAAGAGATTTAAGTCTACTTGAAGAAATAGGTGGAAATTTACACATATGTCATGTGAGTAGTAAGGAAAGTGTTGAATATATAAAAAATCATAAGGATAAGGGATTAGACTTTACTTGTGAGGTGGCACCCCATCACATATATGGTTATGATATAGATTACAAAGTAAATCCATCCTTTAGAAGTAAAGAAGATTTTAAGAGTCTAATAGAAGGAATAAAGGATGGATATATAGATATAATTGCCACAGACCATGCACCCCACAGTGAGGATGATAAAAAGAAGGGATCTCCTGGCATATCTAATATAGAAGTGGCCTTTTCCATGGTATATACATCACTTAAGAAATATGGAATAGATTTAAATAAGATAAGTGAACTAATGAGTTATAATCCTGCTAAAATACTAGGACTCAATAAAGGATTAATAAGGGTTGGAGACGACGCAGACTTAGTTTTAATAGATGTGGATGAAGAATATGAAATAGATACTAATGACTTTGTATCTAAGGGAAAAAATAACCCATTTAATAGGGAAAAGGTTAAGGGAAGAATAATTAAGACCATGAGAAAGGGACGTGTGCTTTATGATTATAGATAGATTGTGTGAAGAAGTGAAAAAATATGGGCCCGTATGTGTAGGTCTAGATACTAAAATAGAATATTTACCTGAGTATTTAAAGGATAAAAATATAAGTGATAGTGAAAAGCTGTTTGAATTCAATAGAAAGATTATAGATAATACATTAGATACGTGTGCCTGCTATAAGGTTCAAATAGCCCACTACGAATCTTTAGGGTTAGAAGGACTTAAGGCATATGCTAAAACTTTAAAGTATATAAAGGAAAATAATAAATTATCCATAGGAGATATAAAGAGGGGAGATATATTATCAACGGCTACTATGTATGCTAAAGGCCACTTTGAAGGCGAATTTGAAGCAGATTTCATAACTGTAAATCCATACATGGGTGAAGATGCCATATCTCCTTACTATGAATATATAAGATCAAAGGAAAAGGGACTCTTTGTTCTTATGAAAACATCTAATCCTTCATCCTCTGATTTTCAAGAGTTAGAAATTAAAGATGAGAAGTTATATATGGAAGTTGCTAAGAGAATAGAATCTTGGGGAAAAGAATTTACAGGAAATAGTGGATATAGCTCCATCGGAGGCGTAGTAGGTCTTACGGGAACAGGAGAGTTAATAAACATAAAAAATGAACTTAAAAATACTTTCTTCTTAATACCTGGTTATGGTGCACAAGGAGGAGACCCAAAAGTATTAAAGGAGCTTTTCAAAGACGGCATATGCGCAGTTATAAACTCATCAAGAAAGATTATAACTGCCCATAAAAATGTGGATGAAACAGAGACTTTTAGCTTGTGTGCCAGGAAGGAAACCTTGAGAATGAGGGAGGACATAGGATGGGAAAAATAATATCTAATAAAGAAATATCTCCTAATGTTTACCTAATGAAGGTAGGAGGAAATTATAAGGGGCAGATGGGACAGTTTTACATGATAAGATGTGATAATTTTCCCCTATTATCTAGACCTATAAGCATTCACAATATGGAAGAAGGTTGTATAAGTTTCTTGTATGAAGTAAAGGGTCAGGGAACGGAAATACTAAAGAACTTAAAAAAAGATGACAAAATCATACTACAAGGTCCCTATGGAAATGGATTTGAGAAAAGAGAAGGAAAAATTGCATTAATCGGTGGAGGTATGGGAATAGCTCCCCTATTCTATACGGCTAAGAGCTTAGATAATGTGGATATATATTTAGGATTTAGTGAAAGATCTTTCTTAGAAAAGGAATATGAAGGGGTATGTGAAAACCTATATATACAAGTAGGGGGATATATAACGGACATGGTTGACTTTCACAAATATGACTATATATACACTTGTGGACCTGAAAAGATGATGGAGAAAGTAACTAAAATGGGAAAAGATAAGGTATATGTATCTGTGGAAAAGCACATGGCTTGCGGAATCGGAGCATGCTTAGGATGTACTTGTGAGACTAAGGATGGAAATAAAAAGGTATGTAAGGACGGGCCAGTATTTCTAGGGGAGGATGTGTATTATGAGTAATATGGAAGTAAAGTTTTGTGATGTATTATTTAAAAATCCTCTAGTTACTGGGTCAGGAACCTTTGGATTTGGAAGGGAATATGAAAACTTTTATGATTTATCAAAACTTGGTGGAATTTCAACTAAGGGCTTAACCTTAAATCCTAAAAGTGGAAATAAGGGTCCTAGATTATATGAAACTCCTAGTGGTCTATTAAACAGTATAGGCCTTGAAAATCCAGGGGTAGATAGGTTTATAAAGGAAGAGTTACCATACATGAAAAAATTAGGTACTAACATAATTGCCAATGTGGGTGGTGCAACACTAGAAGATTATGAAAGGGCCATAGAGTTAGTATCAAAGGAAGACATAGATATAATAGAGTTAAATATATCTTGTCCAAATGTTAAAAGCGGTGGAATGATGTTTGGTCTAGATGAAGTATCCACAGGGAAGATAGTTAAAAGAATAAGAAGTATTACTAAAAAGCCCTTAGTAGTAAAATTATCTCCTAATGCAGAAAATATAATAAGGTGTGCACAAGCTTGTGAAGGAGAAGGAGCAGACGGAGTAAGTCTTGTAAATACCTTTAAGGGAATGGCCATAGACATAAAAAGTAGAAAAAAGGTATTTGAAAACACTTATGCAGGATTATCAGGCCCTGCCATAAAGCCCCTAGCCCTAAGGATGGTTCACGAGGTAAGTAAGAATGTTAATATCCCCATAATAGGTATGGGTGGAATAATGAATTATAAGGACGCCATAGAATTTATCATGGCAGGAGCAACCCTAGTATCCATAGGAACGGCTAATTTTATAAACCCTAATATGGGAGAAATAATAGTAAATGATTTAAAAGAATTTATGGAAAAAGAAAATATAAAGAGTTTTGAAGAGATAATAGGAATTATATAAAACAAGGAGGATTTCACATGGATAAGGTTATGGATATATTAAAGAGATCAGAGGCATTACTAGAGGGACATTTTTTATTATCATCAGGAAAGCACTCTAATAGGTATGTACAATGTGCTAGAGCTCTAAAGGACACAAGGGATGGAGAAGCCTTAGGAAAAATAATAGGAGAGAAGGTAGCAGATTTAGATATAGATTTAGTAGTAGGTCCTGCCATGGGAGGAGTAATCATTGCCTATGAGGTAGGAAGAGCCCTTGGTAAGGAATCTATATTCACAGAGAGAAAAGACAACATTATGACTTTAAGACGTGGATTTGAAATTAAAGAGGGACAAAGGATTTTAATAGTAGAAGACGTGGTAACTACAGGAAAGTCTACCCTAGAAGTAAAGAAACTTTTAGAGGAACTAGGGGGAGTAGTAGTGGGAGTTGGGTGCATAGTAGATAGAAGAAGCACAGATATTGATTTAAACATGCCTGTGTATAGTGCAATCAAGTTAGAAATAGAAAGTTATGATAAGGACAATTGTCCCTTATGTAATGATGGCGTAGAACTTTATCAACCAGGAAGTAGGAAAATTGGTTAGCAGTAGGCAGTCAGTAGTTCGCAGCGAAAAAAGATTTGAAAAGATAGAATGAAAACAATACAATTGTAACAGCTAACAGCTAACAGCTAACAGCTAAAACGAAACTTTAATTTAGTCCAGAGAGGCTAGAAAGGAGACATGTATGAAAGCTAAATTAATACTTGAAAATGGAATTGTACTTGAAGGCAAAGCCTTTGGGTACTTAAAGGAAAGTGTAGGAGAGGTAGTATTTAATACGGGAATGACAGGATATCAGGAGGTATTAACGGACCCATCTTATTATGGACAGATTGTAACCATGACTTACCCCTTAATAGGGAATTATGGAATAAACCTAGAAGATATGCAGTCAAATTCTCCAAAGGTTAAAGGCTTTATTGTAAGGGAACAATGTGATTATCCAAATAATTATAGATGTGAAATTAAGTTAGATGATTATCTAAAAACTAATAAAATAATAGGGATTGAAGGAATAGATACTAGATATCTAACTAAAATCCTTAGAAGTAGTGGAACCATGAGGGGAATCATAGCCCTAAGGGAACTTAGTGAAAGTCAAATAAAGAATAAATTAGAGAATTTTTCTAATAAAGAGGCTGTAAATAATGTGACTACTAAGGAAGCATACACTATAGATGGTAATGGTAAGCATGTGGCCATATGGGACTTTGGAATAAAGCAAAATATAATAGACTCTTTCTTAGAAAGAGATTGTAAAGTGACAGTCTTTCCTGCCCATGCTAAGGGGGAAGACATATTAAAGACAAATGCAGATTACGTATTTTTATCTAATGGACCGGGAGACCCAGAAGATTTAACAGATATAATAGAAAATATAAAAAAGGTAATAGGAAAGATGCCTATAATAGGTATATGTTTAGGTCATCAATTGTTGGCCTTATGTTTAGGAGGTAAAACTTCTAAGCTAAAGTTTGGCCATAGGGGATGCAACCATCCTGTTAAAGATTTAGAGGAGAACAAAGTTTATATAACAAGTCAAAATCATGGATATTATGTGAGTAAACTACCAGAGAATATGAAAATAACTCATGTGAGTTTAAATGATAATACCATTGAGGGAATGAGACATGAATTCCTTCCCATATTCAGTGTTCAATTTCATCCAGAGGCTAGCCCAGGACCTAGTGATATGAATTATATATTTGATAAGTTCTTATTGAGTGCTTAAAAAAAAGTGTGAAGTAAGCAGAGGTTTTTGTGAGCCTACTTCAGGAAACTATATGGGAGGAAATGAATATGAGTATAAATTTAAATATAAAAAAGGTATTAGTAATAGGATCAGGTCCAATCGTAATAGGTCAGGCTGCAGAGTTTGACTACTCAGGGACTCAAGCTTGTCAGGGGCTTAAAGAGGAAGGCATAGAGGTAGTTTTAGTTAATAGTAATCCTGCTACCATAATGACGGATAAGGAAGTGGCAGATAGGGTATATATAGAACCTCTTGAAGTAGGGGTAATAGAAAAGATCATAGAAAAGGAAAGACCAGATGGATTAATAGCAGGTATGGGAGGTCAAACGGGACTTAATCTTGCAGTAGAATTAAGTGACAAGGGAATACTTGAGAAGTACAATGTGAAGGTTTTAGGTACTTCCATAGAGAGTATTAAAAAGGGTGAAGATAGGGAACTATTTAGGAATTTAATGAAAGAAATAAATGAGCCCGTAATAGAGAGTGAAATAGTAAATGATTTAGACAAAGCTTTAGAATTTGCCATGAAGGAAGGATATCCATTAGTTGTAAGACCAGCATACACTATGGGTGGTGCTGGTGGTGGAATCGCCGAGAATGAGGAAGAATTAATGTCTATTGTAAAAAGTGGATTGTTATTAAGTCCAGTTAAACAAGTTTTAGTTGAAAAGTGTATAAGAGGCTGGAAAGAAATAGAATATGAAGTTATGAGAGATAGGTTAGGTAATAAAATAAGTGTTTGTAATATGGAAAATATAGACCCAGTAGGAATTCATACGGGAGATAGCATAGTAGTGGCACCTAGTCAGACCCTAGCAGATAAGGAATATCAAATGCTTAGGAACTCAGCCCTTAAAATATTAGAAGCAGTAGGTGTACAAGGGGGATGTAATGTACAATTTGCCCTTCATCCAGATTCTAAGGAATATGTAATAATTGAAATAAATCCAAGGGTAAGCCGTTCATCAGCCCTAGCTTCTAAGGCCACAGGGTACCCAATAGCTAAGGTTGCAGCTAAAATAGCCCTAGGATATACTTTAGATGAAATTAAAAACTCTGTAACAGAAAAGACCTATGCATGTTTTGAACCAAGTCTAGATTATGTGGTAGTAAAAATACCAAAATGGCCCTTTGATAAATTTAAAGATGCTAACAAGAGACTAGGAACTAAAATGATGGCCACAGGGGAAGTAATGGCCATAGGAAATAATCTTGAATCTGCTTTTCTAAAGGCAGTAAGATCTTTAGAAATAGGGAGATACTCTTTGGTAGATGAAGAATATTCAGATATTAGCTTACAAGAATTAAAAGAAAAAATCCAAGTTCCTGATGATGAGAGAATATTTTACATTTGTGAAATGATAAGAAGAGCTTATAGAGTAGAAAAGGTAGCAGAAATAACTGGAATAGATAAATTCTTTGTTAAGAAATTAAAAAATATTATAGATGAAGAAGAAACTCTAAGAGAAATGAATATGGAAGATTTAACAGAAGAAAAGTTATATTATCTAAAGAAAATAGGTTTTTCTGATAAGGCATTAGGAAAACTATTAAAGGTAGAAACGGATAGTATATACCAAATGAGATTAGAATTAGGGATAGTACCTGCATATAAAATGGTAGATACTTGTGCGGCAGAGTTTGAAGCCCTATCACCTTATTACTATTCAACTTATGATAAATATGATGAAGTGGTAGTAAGTGACAAAAAGAAAGTAGTAGTTGTAGGATCAGGACCCATAAGAATAGGTCAAGGAATCGAATTTGACTATTGTAGTGTACATTCCATATTAGCCCTTAAAAAATTAGGATATGAAACTATTATAATAAATAACAACCCAGAGACTGTTAGTACAGACTTTAATATATCTGACAAATTATATTTTGAGCCTTTAACAGAAGAGGACGTACTAAATATAATAGACAAGGAAAAGCCAGAGGGGGTTATACTACAGTTTGGAGGTCAAACTTCTATAAAATTAGCTAAGTTTTTAAATGAAAAGAATGTGAAAATATTAGGAACTAGTTATGACAACATAGATAGAGCAGAAGATAGGGAAAGATTCGAGGAATTATTAGATGACCTAGATATAAATAGACCTAAGGGAAAGGCAGTATTTTCCACAAAAGATGGACTGTTAGAAGGTGAGAAATTAGGTTATCCCCTTTTAGTAAGACCATCCTATGTACTAGGTGGAATGGGTATGGAAATTACTCATAATCCACAGGAACTTGAGAAATACTTGGAAAATGCCTTTAAAAGGGATAAAAAGAATCCTGTCTTAATAGATAAGTATTTAGTGGGAAAAGAAATAGAGATAGATGCCATTTGTGATGGAGATCATATACTGATTCCAGGTATAATGGAACATCTAGAGAGGGCAGGAGTTCACTCAGGAGACAGTATCACCATATTCCCAAGTAATGACATAAATGATCATATTAAAAATAAAATAATAGAGTATACTGAAAAAATAGGTAAGGGCTTAAATGCTAAGGGTATGATAAATATTCAGTTTATAGAAAGTAACAATGAATTATATGTAATAGAAGTAAATCCACGCTCAAGTAGAACGGTGCCCTATATAAGTAAAGTAAGTGATGTACCCGTAATAGACATAGCTACTAGGGTAGTCATGGGACAAAAGCTAAAGGATTTAGAATATGGAATAGGTTTATATAAGAGACCTGAATTAATATCTGTAAAAGTGCCCGTATTTTCTACTAGTAAATTACCAGATGTGGAAGTTTCCTTAGGACCTGAAATGAGATCAACAGGAGAAGTCCTAGGTGTGGGAAGAACATTAGAAGAAGCCCTATACAAGGGGTTCTTAGGAGCTAACTTCAATATGAAGTGTGAAAAGAAAAAAGTATTGGCCACTGTAAAGGATGAAGACAAGGGGGAGTTCCTAGAAATAGCTAAGCTTTTAGACAAACTAGGATATGAATTTATATCCACTAGTAAGACCTATGAATTGTTAAAAACTAACAATTTGAGTGTGCAAAAAGTGGATAAACTAAAGGAATCCGATGAGCTATTAACTCTTATAAACAAAGATGAAATTCACATGGTAATAAATACCCCTACAAAGGGAAATGATTCTAAGCGTGATGGATTTAAAATAAGAAGAAAGGCCATTGAGTCTAATGTAAATATATTCACATGTATAGATACATTCAGGGCCTATGTGGAAGTATTAGAATTTAATAAGGATAGTTTGAAAGTATTTAACTTATAAGATTAAGGCGTAGGTTATCCAAATAATATAAAAAAATAATTTAAATAACAGCTAAGATAAAAAGTTAGAAATTTGAAGAAAATTCTCTTCAATATTTCTAACTTTTTTATTTTGTCTTATAAAAATAATGAAAAATGGGACTTTAGACATATTGCATTATACACATAAGTTGGTAAAATCTTAAACATGAAATATGGTATTTACTGTAATAATTTCTGTTTTTATAAATATAAAGAATATATTGGAATTTATATTAATTTAGTAGAAGAAACTTTCGCTTATGATAAATATGAAAAAAGAGCGAAGGCTAGAAGGAACTAGATAAAGTGAAAAGGCAACTCTTTTAATAATTAGTGGAGTTGTCTTTTTATCATATATAGAAGATGAAGAATTATATTCTATATTGGACATAGGGGTGATTCATGGGATTATGTAAGGATTGATACATAATGTGTGAAAGCTTGTTTCATGAGGGGGGGCAATAAGGTGAATAAAAATACGAGTGGTGTGGATATTGAACTGGGGAAAATAAGAAAACGGATTGAATTTTTATGGGATTCAAATAAATTAGAATTATTAATAGAAGAAGGAAAAAACTTATTAAGTATAGATCCAGAAGACGAGTATGGATTATATATGCTAGCACAGGCATATAAAAAACTAAAGAAAATAGATGAGGCAGAGGCGGTTATATTAGAATATTTAAAGAGATATGAAGAGGATCCTAATGGACATGTTTTATACGGTGATATATTGCAAGAAATGAATGAGTATAAGAAGGCAGAGAAAGAATTTCAAAGGGCAATAGACTTAGATCCAGATGAGGATTCCTATTATATTAAGTTAGCTATCAATCTAATGATTCATGATAATGAAAATTTACCAAAGTGTATAAAATTAGCAGAAAAAGCCGTATCAATAAGTCCTAATAATGGAATAAACCATTCCTATTTAGCAGAACTATATTTTAATGATAAAAGATTATATGATGCACAAAGGGAGGTTATGAAAGGATTAGAATTAGCATCTGATCATCATATGGTCCATGATCAATATGGAAGAATCCAATATGAATTTGGAAATATTCATTTGGCTCAAAAACATTTTGAGGAACTATTTCGAATGAATCCAGACTTTGAAGCACATAGAAATTGGCTAAATGATATAAATTATTTTAAGGAAAACATGGACGAGTATTTAGAAGATCGTATAAAATACTTATCAAGTGCAGCCAAAGCATATCCAGAGGATAAAATAGTATACTTACTCCTTTCTAAAGCTTATTTTAAAATTGGAAAAAAGGATAAGGCATTGGCCCAGTGGAATAAGCATTTGCTAGTAAATCCAGAAAATACACATATTGAAATAGATTTTGTTAGAAGGCTTATTGAGGAAGTTAGGCCAGCCTATGTTCGTTATTATTTGGACAAATTAAAGGCGAAAGGTTCTGACAATAAGAATGTTCAGATTCATATGGATTATATTTACAATCATACTAATTTTGAGGATAAACTTAAAAAAGATATTCGTAAGGGAACCATTTATATGTGTCTTACCCATGGAACTCTTATTACTTTATTTTTTTATATATGGGACTACTTGGAAAAATTGTGGAAATAAAAGTATATATTATAAGAAATTACTATTTGGTAAATTATTATAAACCTAGGGGGAAATAAAATGGATGAATTACAGGTGTTGATTAAGGCACTTGAAGTAAGTGCTGATAATTCTATTCTTAGAAGTCATGTGGCAAAGCTTCAATTTGAAGGAGAAAGATATGAAGAAGCCTATGAAAATTATAAAATTATATATGATCAAGAAAATGACTTAGAATCATTAGAAGGTATGTTAAAAAGCTTATTAGAATTAGAAGATTATGAAGAAGCATTGGAGATAGTAGAGGATGAAATAGAGGAAAGACAAAACTGGGCCTTTGGGTACAAGGTACTCTCAGAGTGTTTATATGATGAAGAAGAATATGAAGAAGCTAAGACGTATTATGAAAAGGCAGTGGAATTAGACACAAATTTAAGGGATGAAGAATTTTATGAAGAACTATTAAATCATACTGGAAAAGAAAAAGTGCCCCTAAAGGTGATTAATTTTTCAGCAGGAGAGGAAATAGATGGAGAATTTGAAAAACCTAAAATTAACTTTGAAAATGTTGCAGGTCTAGAAGATGTAAAGGAGAGTATTCGTTCCAACATTATTTTTCCCCTGCAAAATCCTGAAATCTATAGAGCCTATGGAAAATCTGCTGGAGGAGGAATATTATTATATGGGCCTCCTGGGTGTGGGAAAACTTTCATATCCATGGCAACAGCTGGAGAATGTAATGCCCACTTTGTGAGCATTTCTATTACGGATATTTTAGATATGTATTTAGGCGAAAGTGAGAAGAATCTTCATACCCTATTTGAAACAGCTAGGTTAAAAGCACCATCCATCATATTTATTGATGAAATAGATGCAATTGGAAGTAGTAGACAGGGAATGAAAAATCAAACAAGCCGTACCCTAACTAATCAGTTGTTAATAGAGCTAGATAGCACTAGAAATAACAATGAAAACTTACTGGTTATTGGAGCTACTAATATGCCCTGGTATGTGGATTCAGCAATAAGACGTCCAGGAAGGTTTGATAGAATTCAATTTATTCCACCACCAGATACAGCTGCTAGGATAGAGATTCTTAAGCTACATTTAAAGGATAGACCCTGTGAAGATATAGATTATACCTTCTTAGCTAAAAAGATGAAAAACTATTCAGGTGCAGATATAAAGGGGGTCTGTGATTTTGCTAGTGATAGAGCTATTAAAAAGGCCATGAAAGCTGGAAAAATAGTGCCCATTAATACGGATGATTTATTAAGTGGAATTAGGATTTTGAAACCATCTACCATAGAGTGGTTGAAAACAGCAAAAAATTATGCCACATATAGTAACCAAAGTGGTATTTATGATGAGATATTAGAATACTTTGAAAAAAATAAATAGTAAAAGGGGGAGGAACATATATTGTGATGAAAGAGACAAGTAGTATAGATATTGAAATAAAAAAAATAAGAAAACGTATTGAATTTTTATCAAATGTGGGAAAAATAGAATCGGTAGTGGAAGAAGCAAAAAATTTATTAAGTATGGACCCACAAGACAAGTACGGATTATATATGTTAGCAGAAGCATATGAAAATCTAGATAAGATGGATATGGCAGAAACTGTAATATTAGAATATTTAAAAAAATACCAGGAAGATGATTGCGCCCACGCCTTATATGGACGCATATTACAAAGTAAGAGGCAGTTTAAGGAGGCAATAGAAGAATTCCATAGGGCAATAGATATAGATCCAAATGACCCAGACCATTACTTTAAGTTAGGTCTGTGTTTAATCGGGCAAAATGAGGATAATTTATTTAAATCCATAGAAATATTAGAAAAAAGTATAGAAATAGATCCCCAATTTGCCCTAGGCCATAGCTTTTTAGGTATCCTATACTTTTTTGCAAAAAGATTAGACGATGCCCAAAGAGAAGCTAGAAAGGCCATAGAACTAGACCCACAACATTGTATGCCCCATGAGCAATATGCAATTATACAGTATGAATTTGGAAATATTCATGAAGCCCAAAGACATGTGAAAGAAATATTGAGAATAAATCCAAATGATAAGGGTAATCAAAGACGTTTAGAGAACATAGAGTACTTTAAAGAAAATATGCAGGAGTATTTAGAAGATAGGATAGATATGTTAAAAGATATAGCTAAAGAATGTCCAAAGGAAAAAAAGGTACATCTACTCCTTGCTAAAGCCTATTTTGAAATTGGAGAAGAAGAAAAGAGTTTTAAAGAATTTAACAAACATTTAAAATTAAAGGAAGAGTGTACAAATGAAGATTTAGAGTTTATGGATTTATTAGTTGAAAAAGTAGAGTCTAGTGAACTGTTTCTTTATTTTACTAAATTAAAAGGGTATAATCCTAAAAATAAAACTCTTCAGGAATATATAGAAAAAATTTTTGAAGATAGTGATTTTAAGGAAAAACTTAAAACACCTCTAATAAGTAAAGTAATATATGTTTTTTATACGATTTTCAAATGGTGTATAGTTGCAAAGCTTGCCATATTCTTATATATATGGATAACAAAAGTATAAAAGGAGAGGCATGCCTCTCCTTTAAATTATAATAGGGGATTTATCAAGATAATCTAGCATCTCATTAATTTGTTTATTGTAATAATAAGATTTTTCTTTCGTATAGTATGTGGAAGCTTCTGTAAGTGCTTCTCTAGATTTTTTTAAATCATCTTCTAGCTTATCAAGTATAAATAAATCAAAATATGCTTTTCCAATATGAAATTTTACAGAGACATAATAGTCCATAAAAAATCTCTTCGTATGCTTATTTATATTATTACTACAGTAAAAAATAGAATTATTTAGCATTTCTATGGCCTTGTCCTTAGTAGCTTTATCATTATTTATTTCGTACAATTTTCTTAGTATGGATCCCCTTCGATTATTGATATAAGCTTGATCTTCTAATGAATTTATTTTACAGGATAGCTCGTAGGCGTAATCTAATGATTCTAATGATTTTTGCAGATGTTCCTTCTTACTATAAATGGATGATAGGATTTCATAGGTATAGCCAATCCTTGAGTAAATAGAAATATTAAAATTATCATCTTCAATATTTTTTTCTTCTAATGCATTTTTAAAAATGTCTATTGCCTCTTCTAAGGATTCTTCATTATTTTCCCAATAACCTAAATAGTAATGGCATAAGCCTAGATGTAGCATAAGTATTGGGACATTTTTACTAATGTTTTTTCGAAAAGCTATTTTAATATTTTCCTCAAAAAGTGTGATGGATTCTTTTAATTTTTCCAAATCCCCATGGGAAAGTCCTAAATTTAAAAGGCATAATGCCTTTGAAAAAATGCACTTGTAGTATATTTTGTTTTTTTTGTTCCCTTTTAATTTTGGAACCTTTTTACTAAGTATTTTATCCAATTCCTTTAATGATTTTTCGTACTTTTGATTGGATACTTGATTTTCTATACGACTTACTCTACTGGATAAATTATTAGGCATACGCCTATAAACTAATATGCATAATATTATAATGGCCATTCCCCACATTCCATACTCTATAGGACTCCAAAAGATTCTTATAATGGCTGTAATACTGTAAAATAGTAGAACAAAAATTAAACCTAAAAAACCCCAAGTACTACCCATTAAATCATATGATTTTTTTAGAATTACTTTTAACAACATACTTTATTTCCCTCCCCACATGTCTAAAACAATATAAAGTATACCACTTAGAACTAAAATTTGGAAGTGAATAACTCATATAAATTTCTGGTGTATAAACTTGCTTTATGTGGGCCTATTTCAGGAAAATATATTGAAAATCTTTTCCACCCAAGTCCTTGTCACAAGCGAAAGTGTGAATCTTCGTAGATAGGTTCATGAGTCATGTTGGAGTAGCATAGGATGTTGTGACGTTCCAGGGTTCCAAAGATTTT
>NZ_JAOART010000104.1 GCF_025210435.1 Anaeromicrobium sp. | reverse complement strand
ACGTACAAGCTATGGAAGATGTAATTTCGAATTGTTAAGGTTGAAAGTTCTTAATTCACAGGAAATATTTGGATAATATTTAAGGTGTTCTCTTGAAAAGGGTAAGTGTATAACTTTTTCACCAAAATTGCGTGAGAACCAATTTTACTTGACAATCTACATATGAGTTGACATCTTGATTTTTGAAGGAGAGTAAGTCATGAAGAAATTATTTACTGCCATTAGAAAAAGTGATTATGAATTAGTAAAGGATATAATAAATAAGAAACCAGAATTAGTTAATTGTACAGCTAAGCAACCCCCCTAAAAAAGATGATGGTCAATCACCGCTTCAGGTAGCATTAAAAACTGGTAATTTTCAAATTGCAGATTTTCTTATAGATAATGGAGCGAATCTAAACTTTATGGAAGTTGATATAAAATGAAATTAAGCATTTAATTATGAATGGGTAGAAATTCACTCAAAATAATAAAATCTCCTACTTTGTTGAGGAGATTTTATTATTTTCTATAAAAAGTTCTCGTAGGGTTTTTATATTTTCTTTCAGTTCTGATGGGTCTATTGCTTCTATCTGGCTTTTTATTAACTTAATATCTTTACTTGTATTCTCATCCACAGACCAACCCTGATAAATATCTAGTATGTCCTCTTTTCGTTCTCGTAAAGGATGAATATTCAAATAGAGTAGAATTTCATTTTTTAATGATTCAACAATACCTTCTGATTGTAGAGATGGCATGGTAAAAATAATTCTTACATCAAAGGTAAGGAATTTTCTACCCCCTATACGCTTAATTTTAGAAGTTTTTATATAACGTCCTATGAGCTTTTGAATGTCTTTTGATAACTTATGCACATTTTTTATTATTAAAATACCTCCTTCTGTCTTTTCAATCAATCCCAATTGGTGATTTTTTTCCGTTCCAAAGAGATGTTCTTTCAGTTGGGCTTGGGTACCTGGAACTTGGTTTCCATCCAATTGGTAACAGGGGGCATACTTTCGTGTGCTTTTTGAGTGAATGTATCGAGCTATGGTGCTTTTTCCTACACCCTCTTCACCTACAATAGCCATATGGTTAGGCATTATAGAAAAATAATCTGCTATATTTAGCACTTTTTTCCAATGAAATGATTTACCATAAATCTTAGGAACATATGAATTAGTTTTTTCTATGCTTTCGTCATAGAGACGTTTTTCTTCTTTTTTTTCTAGAGCATGTTCACTAAGGACAAGGGCTTCGTATAGGCGTGCAAAGCTATTAACAATATGAACAACATTTGGATTTACATTGGTATGTATAAAAATAATATTGAGTGCACCATAAAGTTCACCATGCTTATAAATTGGTGCAGCAATTGAAGTAATGTCATGAAAAGATTTGTTATAATGCTCCGCTCCCCTTGTAATAATAGTTCTATTTTCCATTAAAGCCAAGGCTATAGAGTTTGTTCCAATATGCCTTTCATTAACATTAAGATAGTATCCAAGCTGTGGATACAATCGCTCATAGTTAGTAACAGGATTAATGATATATTCAAGGTTTGTATTTTTATCATAAGTCATAGCATACCAGCCTAGGTGTTTAAAAATATTCAAGAATATCCTTGGTTTTACCATCTCTTTTGAAAGGGCGTTCTCAATGAAGTAATCCTTCAAACAATCAGGAGAGAGGAAGTTTCCAGGGTCCACCTCGTAGATAGGTACATTCATACGTTGACACCGAATCCAAGAATGAAAGATAGTAGGGTCTAATGTATGTTCCCCATGTAACCTGTGTTGTGTGAATTTTTCCCATAAGGATAGGGTATGTTTCATGCTTTGCTCATGATTGACATATTTTATATAAATGTCTTCTTTATTGGGTCGATTAGTGCATTCAATAGGTTCCTTAAATGATTTAGGGAAATTAAAACCTTCTAATAATGTAACAGTACCTTTATGATCTTGTCCATAAATTATAGGTATTCCGGATAATATAATTGTATTTAAATCGGAATATATGGTTTTACGTGACACATTAAATTTATCAGCTAGATATTTAACAGTTACTCTGTTAGCATTAGCGAGAATCATTAAAATTCTAATGATTCGATTTAACTTCATAGTATTGAACCCTCCCTCTGATAAAATATTTGTGTTTACTAATCTATATTATGCAGTAGTTATAGTTTAAAATAATAATAGTTTACCACAGGTAAAGGGTAATTGTAAGTATTACATTGTATAGGTATCTAAAAATATAAATTATAGACATTGAAAATATATTTCGAGGGTTAAATCACACCACCAGTTTTTACTGGTGCCATATATGGAGTTCTTTTGATTGCCTTTCCCTTTATAAAGCACATGTATATGCTACACTATTTTTAATACGACACCCTATTCCTAAAATAATCCATATTTTTGATTTTAACTTTCCCATAGATTAATAATTCCTATTCTTTCATAAACCTTATATTTCAAATGAAAGTTCTAGATAGACTAGATGTAAATAGTTAAGAATATATAATTATATATTTTTATGAATAAGGCTAAGCTATTTGTATCATAATTGACAAAAATAGAAAGAATGGATAAAATGAAAGAGGGATTAGGCATAAGAGGTGAAAAACTTTGAGTAAAAAAGAAATGATTATGGAAGCTGCTTTAAAATTATTTAATGAGTTTGGTTTTCATGGAACACCAACTTCAAAAATAGCCAAAGAAGCAGGAGTTTCAAATGGAACATTATTTAATTATTTTAGTACTAAAGAGGATTTAATAAATAGCCTTTACTTAAAAGAACTATCAGGTTGTAAAGAGTGTATTTTTAAAGGTTTTAGTGAAGATTTGTCAGTTAAAGAAGCTGTGGAATCATTGTGGACTAATGCAATTAGATGGAGTATTAAATGTCCAGATATGTTTAAGTTTAGAGAACAATTTGCCCATTCACCATATATTAATAATATTAATAAAGAAAAAACAGAAGAACTTTTTAGATTTGCCCATGGTTTGATAGAAAAGGGCATTGGTGAAGGAATTTTTAAACATAAGAATACAAAATTAATATGTCATTACATGGAGGGTGCCTTAATACACACTACTAAATACATATTGGAAAATAAGGATGAAAATGTGGATGATCTTATAAAAGAAAGCTTTAATATGTTGTGGGGAGGTGTTGGATCTTAAAAAATTATAGAAATGGGAGGAATATATAGTTAACAGATATTTTTTGTGATATAATGACTGAGTAGTCAATCAACAAGACAAAAGGATGACTATTATTTTTTTAAAAGGATAATGACTGATTAGTCAATCATTATTTGGATTTTATGAATCATATATGTGAATAAAGGAAGGGTGGAATAATGATAAAAAAAATCTTAGGAATTATTATGGTTAGCACTATGCTGTTATCCCTATCAGCATGTGCAAAGGCAGATGGAATGAAAAAAGAGGAAAAAGTAAGGGCTGTTAAGGTACAAAAGATTGAGGAAACAAAAAATTCTGTTTCCCTTGGTTATATAGGGACGGTAGATTCTAAAAGTATTATAGATTATAGCTTTAAGACAGGTGGAAAACTTGCTAAAGTTCATGTGAAAAAGGGAGATAAAGTAAAAAAGGGAAATATATTGGCAGAATTAGATAAAGAAGATATTAATCTTCAATTAGAGGCTGCAAAGGCAAATTTAGTATCAGCAGAAGAAAATGTTAAAAAGGCTAGGGATGCTATGAATTATCAAGAAGATCAATTTAGTAGAATGGAAAAGTTATATGAAGCAAGTAGTTTATCAAAATCCCAATATGAGCAGATAAAACTACAAAGGGACGCTTCAGTGGCCACATATAATCAAGCTAAATCCCAGTATGATGCTACAAGGGTTAATTATGAAAATACTCTTATTATCCTTGAGGAATCAACCATCTATGCAAAGGAAGATGGAATTGTTGTGGCTATACCCCATGAGGAGGGAGAAAGAATAGCACCTCCAGCCATGTCTTATGTGACTATTGTTCAAGTAAGAAGTATGGATCAAATAATTAATGTGGGAATTGCCCAAAAGGATTTAAATAAAATACATAGGGGAATAAAAGCTACTATCAATATAGATGGAGAAATGGCAAATGGATTAATTACTAATATTGATGAAGCGCCAAATCAAGCAACTAGAACCTACAATGGAGAAGTATATGTGAAGGATAAAAACTATAGGTTAGGATCTATTGCCAAGGTATCTTTCCATGTGGGAGAAGAAAATGGAGTTTGGATTCCTATGCAGTCCATATTTTCAAATGGAGAAGATTATGTGTATATTGTAAAGGAAGATAGGGCTTTTAAAAGAACGGTTACACTCCTTAAAAACAATGAAGATAAAGTGATGATAAAAGGTGTAAAACCAGGAGAACTATTAGCTATAAGTGGTATGAAAAACTTAAATGATGGTTCAAAGGTAAATATCGTAGAATAGGGGGCAATGGGATTGAATAAATTAATAAAGCAACTTATAAAAGAAAGAACAGTGACCCTATTCCTAGCAGTGATAATTGCATTTCTAGGGGCATATGCTTACTATGTATTGCCAAGACAAGAAAGTCCTGATGTATCCTTTCCTGCAGCCATGATTATTACTCCTTATCCAGGGGCATCACCTAAGGATGTGAAGGACTTAGTAACTAGTAAAATAGAAGACGAATTAGCAGAACTTGATGGAATAGATGAAATACAAGGTATATCAAATCAAGGATTATCTATTACTGTACCCATGTTTACAGCAAATACAGATTATGATAAGGCTATGCAAGATGTGAGAAATGCAGTGGCAGATGCAGAATCAGAACTGCCTAATGGTGCCTTTGTCAATGAAATTAATACGGATATTGTTTCCTCAGCAGGGATTATTATAAGTCTTTCAGGGGAAAATTATTCCTATGAACAGTTAGCATCCTTTGGAGAATTATTTAAAGATGGACTAACAGGTATTGACGGTATTACAAAATTTGAAATTGAAGGGGAAGTTGATAAGGAAGTAAAGGTAGATATAGATGTGGGAAAGCTTAATCAATTAGACTTATCCATAGATGATGTGAATAATATTATTCAATCACAAAATATAGAGATTCCATCAGGAAAAATAGAATATAAATCGGGAGAGATTACAGTTAAGACTCCCGGAATATATGGAAATATAAATGACATAGAAAATACAATCATATTCGTAGCAAGGGATACGGGAGTTGTAACAAGATTATCTGATATTGCAAATGTTTATATGGATCTTGAAGATGGTGTGGAAAAATACAAGCAAAAGGGATTAAATACGGTACTTTTAGCAGGCTACTTTGAAAAGGGAAAAAATGTAGTTATCGTAGGAAAAGATGTACGTGTAGCCTTAGATAAGGTAAAGGGACAGTTACCTGAAGATTTGCTCGTTGAGGAAATTATCTACCAACCAGATGATGTGGAGAAATCTGTTAATGACTTCATGATCAATCTTCTAGAAGGTATTGTACTTGTTGTAATCGTTGTATTTTTAGGAATGGGACTTAGAAATGCCTTAGTTGTATCTACAGCTATTCCTTTGTCCATACTAATGACCTTTGGGGTAATGTATTTAATGAAAATATATATTCATCAAATGTCTTTAACGGCCTTGATTGTGGCATTAGGAATATTAGTGGATAATGCCATAGTTATTAGTGATACTATACAAGTAAAAATAGATGAAGGGGAAAGTAGATTAGATGCATCCTATAATGGTACTGCCGTATCATCCATTCCTATTTTTACAGCAACACTTACAACTATTGCAGCATTTTCACCACTACTTGGTATGCCTGGAGCTGCTGGTAAGTTTTTAGGTTCCATACCTAGGGTGTTGATTATATCCATTATTGCAGCTTATATTGTATCTATGTTTATCACACCAGCTATGTCAGCAATTGCCTTTAGGCCAAGTAAAAGGAAGAGTGACAAAGAAGGTGCCATAAGATTATTTTTCAAAAATACATTGAAGACTGGATTGAAATGGAAGAAAAGTACAATTATAGTAACATTTTTGGCCTTGATTTTAGTCATGAATGTATTAATGCCTCAATTACCATCAGAGTTTTTCCCTTATGCAGATAAGGATATTTTATACATAGAAATGAATACGGAAATAGGTGGAAGTATAGATGCCACTGAAAAATTAACAGATGAGGTAGTGGAGTTATTATCTAAGGAACCTGAAATCACAAATTATACAGTTTCTGTTGGTAATGGTCTACCAAAGTATTATATAACAGTACCTGTAGCCACTCCTTCTCAAGATTATGGACAAATGCTTTGTAAATTTGACCTGGGAGATAAGAAAAATAGAAGATTTGAAGACAAGGTTGTATTTTTAAATTATATCCAAAATAAATTAGATGCATATATCTCTGGAGGAAAATGTAGTGCTAAACTTCTTGCAAATGCCAAACCAGCAGATGCAAAGGTCATATTAAGACTTTCTAGTGATAATTTAGACAGATTAAGGGAAGTATCTAATTTATTAAAGGATGAAATAGGAAAAATACCAGGAACTACAAATGTTCGTCATGACATGAAAGATAAGACCTATGAGTTAAATGTGGATGTGGATGAAGACATAGCAAGTAACTTAGGAATATCAAAATACGACATACAAAAACAAATAAATGTTGCATTATATGGAAGCACCTCTTCTGTATTTAGAAGGGATGGTAATGAGTACAACATTAAAGTAAAAGGTGATATTCATAGTGTGGAAGAACTTGAGAACTTGGCAATAAAATCCTCCGTAACTAATAACAAAATACCAATAAAGCAGTTTGCCAAGGTTACCTATGGAAAAAAAGATGATACAATAAAAACTTTTAATAGGGAGCAAACGGTGGAATTACTTGCAAATGAACTGCCAGGATATAGCCCTGCAACTATAGAAGATATTATAGAATTTGAACTTCTACCAACACTAGACACATCAGGAGTTAAAATTGACTTTGCAGGTGAGCGTGAAGATATTAGTGAAAACTTTGGTATTGTGGGATTAATAGCCCTATTTGCCATGTTTATCATATATGTAATATTAGTTATTCAGTTTAGATCATTTATGCAGCCATTAGTTATAATGATTACCATACCATTATCTCTAATAGGATCTGTTACAGGATTATTTATATTCAATAAACCATTATCATTAACTGCATTTCTAGGAATAATAGCATTGATTGGCCTAGTTGTTAAAAATGGTATATTGTTAATAGAATATATTAATGATGCTAGAAAAAGGGGAGATACTATTGATGATGCGTGTATAGATGCAGTAGGAAAGCGATTTAATGCCATTATCCTTAGTGCAACAACTACCGTAATAGGTCTTGTACCTTTAGCCTTATCAGGAAGCGGATTATTTGGACCTATGGCCATATGCCTTATGTTTGGTCTTATGGCATCTACCTTTTTAACTATGATTGTTATACCTGTGGTATACAGCTTAGTTGAAGGATTTATGGAAAAGATAAAGTTTTAATTGTTAATGAATACATTAAATTATCACCGATCCTTTTAGGGACGGTGATAATTTAATATAAATCTATTTGTAATCCTTTAAACCATCTTTAAAAATCTGAATAATATTTTCATTTTCATCCAATCTATAAACTCTTGCAGGATTCATATTACTATCCCAATCAATTCCGTTCCACCATATGGCTATTTTTATATTTTTGAATTTCTGAATACTACTAAACATTTCATTAACCCATTTTTCCTTATTACCCCCTACTGAATTAGATCCAAACTCTGTAATCATAAAGGGTTTATTGAAATATTTCATATAGTCATTATACATAGGTATATAAATGTCATTAAAATCTCGCCATTTCTCACCCTCATAATAGGTACCCGTATTGTATCCTGTAAGGCCCACTATATGAACATATTCATCTCCAGGATAATAATTTAAATAATGATTCCATTTAAAATCCGGAAAGGAAATATCATGGGGGTTCCATACCCAAAGGACATTATCTACTTTATTAGATTGGAAAATCCTATAAACATATTTCCACACTTCTTTAAATATATCTGGATCTTTAGAATAATAATAACTAGAATAGAAACACCAATCTCCATTCATTTCATTGTTTAGACGAAATATTACAGGATGCTTAAATCCTTTTATATCTTTTGCATAGGAATTAAAAAAATCGTCATATTTCCCTTTTAATATATCATACATAACACTAGAATTATCCTTATGATCTAGATGGATTGTTTGAAGGGTTAATAGGACATGACGATTATTATTATGGGCATTTATCATTTCTTTAGTAGGAAAGGAACCACTAGTGAAGGACTGATATTTAACTAGAAATTTAAATGAGTAATCTAGCTTTTTCTCAAGGGTCTTTAAAAAATGAAAGTCCTCTGGGGCTGTATGCTCATAAATACCCCATTTTAAATTATTATTTTCTAAAAAATACTCTTTAAGAAATAACATGGTTTCTTTATTTAAGGGTTCCTTTGGATTTTCAAATGAAGGAGTGTTGTAAACATTATTTATCTTTTCATTTTTATTTATAATTTTAAAAGTCCTTATAATATTCATATAGTCAGAGGTGTTTTTCAATGGATTTGAAGATTTTATAAGGATTGTGTAAACTTCATATTTGTTTTTTAAAATTTCTGCACTTACATAATAGTTTTTATCATTTTCCACATTGGGAAGTTTATTTCTTTTCCACTTTAATAAATGAATTTTCTTACCATTTACATAGGTAGTCTTTTGGAGTTCTCTTATATGATCTTTATTGTTTTCTAAAAATTTATTACTATAGTTCATATAAGCAAGGGGTGAGGAATGGGTATTTTTAAAATTATCATAATATATTTCTATTTTCATATTTTCATTAGAAATAATAGTTTTTACATGTCCTAGAGAGTTATGAATTTCCATATGACTTGGGTATTTTAGAGTATAACCTTCCTCTAGATTTGTATATTTAATGTATTTATTAGGATAGTATATGTAGATAAATATGCCTAAAGTAGAAATTATAAATATGAATAAAATTAAAAAAACTTTTTTCAAATTCAAAGATCATCCCGCCTTTACTATATATGTACTTATTTAAAGTTATGCTTATTGCTATAGATTAATGTTATGGGCATATTATTCTAGTAGAAAATTAAAGTGGTAGAGGGAAATTCCCTCTACCACTTTAATTTTCTACTAGAATAGTTCTACTTTCCTCATGCCACTTAATATTGTAATTAAATCCTTCAAATACATATTTCAGAGGAATATAAGTTCTTCCCTCTTTAATAATGGTCTTTGTGTCCATTTTCAGTTCTTCATTATTTATTTTGATATGGTCTTTGCCTATGGGAATTTCAATAGTAGTATCCCCTTTTTTAGCAGTTACAATACAATCTTTTTTATTGAAAGAAACGTGAGCACCTATCATTTCAAGAGGCTTTCTTATGGGCATTAAAGTTCTATTGTTTTCATCAATAAAGGGTATTCCCATGTTTTCTTCTTTTCTAAATGTTAATTCATGTCCATTGATTACAAAATACATTTTTTTATTAAATTCATCTAAAGACATGGAAGAAACTTCATCTATAGTGTCATTCATAGCTTTTAAAAGACTCAAATCATCAGTAGTATCTTCATTAATATCAAAAATCATAATACCCGATGCATTTTTTAGAGCAAGTCTAGTTTTTTCTTTTATTGTATTGATACCGTTATAATAAGAATCAAGAGGGTCTCCCTTGGCATAATCCTTATAGGCGTTTTCCCTATCTTCATTTACTAGATGCCTATATTGCTTCCAACTAGGTCTAGCATAAAAGGGAACTCCTATAACTATCTTTTCCTTTGGTACTCCCCTATTTATCCAATAGCTTATGGAAGTACTGGCAAACCAAAAGGGACTATGTTGTTCATTGTTAGAATCATAGGCCATTATATTTATCCAATCAAATTCCTTTAAACAATTATCTGTTACGGCCTTTGATGGGGCAGGACCTTCTGTTTTAGACCAGGCACCATTAAGGGCTGCCGTTAGGTATTTATCCTCTTCTTTTAGCCTTTTACCTAATTCTAATATGAGCTTTTCGTAATTTTGAGAAGACTCTCCTAAATCTGGATATTCCCAGTCAATTTCTACTCCATCTAGGTCATATTGGTCTACAAATTTTATTATATTATCTATGAATTTTTTTCTAGTTTCGCTGGATCCAGCCATTTTTTCAAAGTTAGGATCAAGGGCAATATTTTTATAAGACCATCCTCCAACGGCTATTAAAACCTCCACATTGTTTTTATGGCTTTTTTCTACTAATTCCTTTAGTTTTTCAGGCTTTTCGATTCCTATTAAAGAGCCATCTTCACCCGGGATTAAAAAGGCATATGTTATGTGAGTTAGCTTATCAAATTGAACATTTTCATCAATAGTATCTTTAAATATTTCAGAGTAATAGCCTACAACTTTAAAATCTTTCTTATCCTTAGTAATACCATGGCTATCATTAAAAGAACTAGATATTATAAGGGTAAATAGAATTATGAAGATAGAAAACTTTTTGAATCTAATCATTTGTCAGTCACCTCCAGGTTTAGTTATATAGATTTATCATTTATAAACCAGCTTTATGTGTGTCTATTTCAGGAAAATATATTGAAAATCTTTTCCACCCAAGTCCCTGTCACAAGCGAAAGTGTGAATCTTCGTAGATATGTTCATGTGTCATGTTCAATTAGCATAAGATGTTGTGACGTTCCAGGGTTCCAAAGATTTTCAATAAATTTTCCCTTATAGGCAAGTTACTGTATAAAGAAAACTTAGGGTTGATAAATCTATAGGTAGTATATGGTAAAAATAAAAAAACTTAGCAGAATCTGCTAAGTTTTTTCAATGGTCGGGGTGGCAGGATTTGAACCCGCGGCCCCCTGGTCCCAAACCAGATGCGCTACCAAACTGCGCTACACCCCGTCGACAAATATAGTTTACCATTATCTAGAAAAAAAAGCATGTCATATTTTTGACTATTTTAATGTGGAAAATGAAAAAAACTCTTGTATACTAAAAGATACTCTTGATTTTCCACTATAATGAAGAAATGGAAAAACATTAGAATATTCTATAAAATAAATCTATAAAGTTTTTTAAAATTAATATTTTTTTAATATTTATAGTGTATAGTATTTAAGAGGAATTATATGGATAAACTTTAATATGCTTTGGGATTGTAGATAATAAATGGTAAAATAGATATGGAGGGAGGATATATGTATAATTTTTTTTCAACAATAATCAAGTATGCATTTATTTTAATAATATATCTATTTATATTTAATATTATGAAAATGATTTATTTGGATATTCAAAATATGACAGGGCTAATTGGAAATTGTCCATATTTAAAGCTTATAAATAGAAAAGACACCTTACCCTTTAAAATAAAGGAAGTATATCCTTTAGACAAAACCATGTCCATAGGAAGAAAAAATGATAATCATATAAGTATAAAGGATCCAACCATATCAAATTATCAAGCCAGAATAATTTTAAACGAGGACTATTTTTTAATAAAAGATGAAAATAGTGCAAATGGAACCTTTATTAATGGAGAAAAGATAATAGATACGGTTATGTTGCAAAATGGAGATAGAATAAAAATGGGACGGGTAGAGTTTTTATATGTGGATACTGTTAAAGAGGTGTAGTTATGTTTAATGATTTCTTCTTTAAAAAGATGCCTGAAAATTTAATAGTTTTAATAAATTTCCTGGCAATATTTTTACTTTATATGTATAAAAGTGTGTTTGATCCAGCAACCCTTTTATGGGGAAGTCTCTTTATTATAACCATATATGTGGCAAATCATTTTTTGTCTAAATTATCTCCCCTTGGTGATAATTATATATTTCTTATAGTCAGTATGTTATCTAGTATAGGTATAATAATGATTTATAGATTAAATCCTAGATATGGTTTAAAGCAAGTGGCTTGGTTTGCCATTGGAATAATTTTTTATTTTGCAACTTATATGACTATTAAAAGGGTAAAAAACTGGCAAATTTGGACTAATCATTATATGATAATATCCGTTGTTTTATTTCTTTTAACTTTAATTTTAGGGGATAAGATAAATGGCGCTATTAACTGGATTAAAATAGGATCAATTGGACTACAACCATCAGAATTAATTAAAATATTATTTGTATTTTATATGGCTTCTTATTATTCTAATAAGAAAATGAATTTTTATGTATTTTTATGTTCCATATATGTATTTATATTATTTTTATTTATTCAAAGGGATTTAGGAACAGCCATGATATTTTATTTTACTTTTTTCATGATTTTATACATTAATGAAGATGATAGGAAACAAATATATGTTCAAATCCTATTGGCCATTATAATAGCCATATTAAGTTATATATTTGTATACCACGTGAGAGTTAGGGTTATAGCCTGGCTAGACCCATGGAAGTATATAGAAAAGGAAGGGTATCAAATAACCCAGTCTTTATTTGCCATAGGTTCAGGTGGTTTCTTTGGTACGGGATTAGGCCTTGGATATCCTAAATTAATACCTGAAGTTCATACGGATTTCATATTTTCAGCCATATGTGAAGAATTGGGTATATTCGGTGGAATTGCAGTAATAATGTTGTTTTTAATATTAATATATAGGGGTTTTAAAATAGCCCTCAATCAACATGATAGATTTTTTAAGATAGTTTCTATTGGAATGACAGTCATATTAGGATTTCAGGCATTTATAATAATAGGTGGAGTTACAAAGTTTATTCCTCTTACGGGAGTTACCCTTCCTTTTGTAAGCTATGGGGGAAGTTCACTGGTTTCTAGTTTTTTATTAGTAGGTATACTTCAAGTGGCTTCTGAAGAAATAGATACATATCAGGAGGATAAAGATGAACATCATATCTAAAAGAATTATAAAGGTCCTATTGCTCTTTTGTATCATGTATCTAGGTCTAATACTAAATTTAAGTTATATTGAAATTTTTAAAGTAGATGAAATAATTAATAATCCCTATAATAAGAGACTGTGGATAAAAGAAGATAATATTTTAAGGGGAAAAATTTTAGATAGAAATAAAGTAATATTAGCAGATAATAATGAAAATGATGATAAAATAAGAAGGTATCCCTTTGGAAATACATATTCTCACATAATAGGATATTCTTTCAAAGAATATGGTAAATCAGGTCTTGAAAAATCCTTTAATAAGGTATTATTGGGATTTGATAAATCTGCTATTGAAAGGGTACGAGATACTATAATTGGTGGGAATAATAAGGGAAATAATTTGATTTTGACTATAGATCATGAAATCCAATCTCATATGGAAAAGAGAATGAGGGGAAAAAAGGGTGCTGTAGTTGCTATGAATCCTAAAACAGGTGAAATCTATGGATTAGTTAGTAAACCAGATTTCAATCCTAATGAATTAGTGGAAAATTGGAAAGCCATAGCTAATAATGAGAATAGTCCATTACTTAACAGAGCAGCTCAAGGACTTTATACACCTGGGTCCGTATTTAAGTTAGTAACGGCCACTAGTGCCCTTAACTATGACCTTAATCCCAATTATGTTTGTGAAGGTCAAATTACTATTGATGGATTTGTATTAAAGGACTATAAAAATATAGCCCATAAAGAAGTTGACATGAGGAAGGCTTTGACTTATTCTTGTAACGTGGCCTTTGCTCAAATGGGATTAGATTTGGGTTATAATAAAATTAAAAAGACAGGGGAGAAATATATGTTTAATAGGGACATATATTTTGATATAACAACTAAAAATTCAGTTTTTCCAACAGATAGGAGAATGTCAAAGGTAGATTTAGGGTCCCTATCTATTGGACAAGGAAAACTTTTAGTTACTCCAATAAATATGGCTATGGTAACTTCTGCCATAGGAAATGATGGAGATATAATGAGGCCCTACCTAGTAAAAGAGATTACAGATAGTAGGAATAGGATAATAGAGCTTACTGAGCCAAAACCATTATCAAATGTTATTAGTCCATATGATGGAAAGAAATTAACTAATATGATGATAGATGTGGTACAATTTGGGACGGGGAAAAGAGCCCAAATAAATGGAGTAAAAGTAGCTGGTAAAACGGGAACAGCCCAGACAAATTCCAAATCCCATGACTGGTTTGTAGGTTTTGCACCAGCAAATGATCCGAAGGTTACAGTAGTAGTAGTTTTGGAGAATGAGGGAAAAGGTGGGGGTGTATCGGCAGCTCCTATAGCAAGGGACATATTAAAAAATGCATTAAATGTATTGAATAAATAGATAAAATTATGGATAAAGGAGAGGTACTTATGAGTGGATTATTAAAAGGTAAAAATATCCTAATAATGGGAGTTGCAAACAAAAGAAGTATTGCATGGGGAATAGCACAAGAGCTACATAAACATGGAGCAAACCTAGCATTTACATATGTAGGTGAAAGAAGTCTGTCAAACTTAGAAAAATTACTTGGTGAAGAAATGAAGAATGCTAAGGTTTATGAATGTGATGTTACTAATGATGATAATGTGGCACAAGTATTTGGCCAATTAAAGGAAGATATTGGAGTACTACATGGACTAGTTCACTCTATTGCCCATTCTAAGAAGGAAGAATTAGGAGGAAATTTCTATGATACCTCAAGAGATGGATTTAAATTAGCAAATGATATTAGTGCGTATTCATTTGTATTAGCAACTAAATACGCTCAAGAAATCATGACTGAAGGTGGGTCAATTCTTACATTAACTTATTTAGGATCTGAAAGAGCTATTCCTAACTATAATGTTATGGGAGTTGCTAAAGCAGCCCTAGAAGCATCTACAAGATACTTAGCTAAGGATCTTGGAGAAAGGGAAATAAGAGTTAATGCCATATCAGCAGGACCTATTAAGACATTAGCAGCTAGGGGAGTAAAAGACTTTAATGACTTATTAAAGCAGGCAGAGGAAAAGATTCCAAGAGGAAGAACAGTTGACCCTAAAGAGGTTGGAGGAACAGCAGTGTTCTTATGCAGTGATCTAAGCACAGGCGTAACTGGAGAAGTTATCCATGTAGATGCTGGATTTAGCATGGTAGGATAATAAATATATAATCCTTGAGAGTAAATATACTTTCAAGGATTTTTTATTTGGCTTCAGTGGAAGGGAACCATAATATTTCATAGGAAGCATAGGAAGTATGACTTTTTCAGAGTATTGTATTATAAACTTTTGACAATATAATAAAATACTGTATAATGATAATCAATTGTAAAATTTGAAGAATTTTTAAATTGTCAGAATTAGTGAAATCTGATTTCGTATTTATAAACCAACTTTATAGGCAAGTTAGTGTATAAAGAAATCTTAGTGTTACGAAATCTATATAGATTTCTGGTGTATAAACTTGCTTTATGCGGGCCTATTTCAGGAAAATATATTGAAAATCTTTTCCACCCAAGTCCTTGTCACAAGCGAAAGTGTGAATCTTCGTAGATAGGTTCACGTGTCATGCTGGAGTAGCATATGCTGTTGTGACGTTCCAGGGTTCCAAAGATTTTCAATATATTTTCCCTTATAGGCAAGTTACTGTATAAAGCAATTTTAAAACCAAGAAATCTATATAAGTATACTTTAGTTTTAACTTAAGAAAGGAAGATTGTATGCATTTAAATGATAAGGAATTTATTACTATGATAGAAAAATTTTTTAATGTTCTATGTTCTGTTTTTACTAGTGATGCAGGGGTTGGTCTTACGGATACAGAAAAATTTCTTTTGGTAAAACAACCTAACTCTTTCAAATTAAATGTTCAAGAGAACATGAGCTTAGTAGAGGGTGGAGCTTCTCAAAAGACTATGACTACAAGACAAAGACAAGTTGCACGATATCCTAAAGAAGTTTTTGGATTTCCTATAATTGCTTATGCCATTCCATTAATTAATGATGATACAGGGAATGTAGTTGGAACCATTACTTTTGCAATTTCTCAGGAAAAAGAAAATAGTGTTATAGAGACGGCCAAGGAATTACAAACATTTTCTGAACAATTATCTTTTTCTTCACAAGGACTTGCTAATTCATCTCAAGAATTAGCAGTAAGTAGTCAAGATTTTAACAGTAATATTAAGAGTATTGAGGAACAAATCAAAAGTATGGACGATATTCTTATGTATATTAACAATGTGGCTAATACTACAAATTTATTGGGACTTAATGCAGCAATTGAAGCTGCACGAGCTGGTGAACACGGAAGGGGATTTGCAGTAGTTGCTGAAGAAATAAGGAAATTAGCACAGAATAGCAAAAACTCAACGGAAAAAATAACCATAACACTAACTAGAATTAGAGATGATATTAATAATATGATTGATTCCATTAATACTTTTGCAGCAGTTACCGAAGAACAATCGGTTCAAACAGAACAGGTGGCAGCTGGAGCTCAACGATTAAATGACATATCAGCCAGCCTAATAAAATTATCTGAAAATCTGCAATAGAGATTTATAAGTTAATGAAACATAATCTCTAGGCTCAATTAAGGTAAACTGATTAAAATATTGGAAATAAGTGAAATAGATAGGTGAGTTTTTATAATCACCTATCTATTTTACTTATTTTCAATAAAGCATAAGAGGAAAAAGTCTTTCTAATAGAGAAATTATCATGTACAAATAATTTCAAAGGTAGTGAAGAAATGAAAGAATACATAGATGATTTGTTATATACCATAATGGAAAGTATAGATGAAGGAATTCATGTAATAGATAAGGATGGAAGAACTATTTTTTATAACAAGGCCATGGAAAAGATGGAAGGTATGGATAGGGAAGAAGTGTTAAATAAAAAGTTATTAAATGTATTTCCCACATTAGATAAGGATACGAGTACCCTACTAAAGGCTTTAGAAAAGGGACAAGCCATAAAAGAGAGACCCCAGATTTACTATAATAATCAAAATAAGGAGATAACTACCATAAACAATACTATTCCCATAATAAAGGATAAGGCAATTATGGGAGCCATAGAAATAGCCAGAAATATAACTAAAATAAAGGAATTATCAGCAGAAGTAGTTCAACTTCAAAGGAAACTACAGGAACGAAATGATAAGACAATGAAGAAAAAATTCACATTCGATTCCATAATTGGACATAGTGAAAATTTTATTAAGTCCATAGAATATGCAAAAGGAGCATCTAATTACTCTTCTAGTGTTCTCATATATGGAGAGACAGGAACGGGGAAGGAGCTAGTTGCTCAAAGTATCCACTATGGAAGTCGTAGGGCAGATAAACCCTTTATAGGGCAAAACTGTGCTGCCATACCCGAAAGTTTACTTGAATCCATCCTATTTGGTACGGAAAAGGGAAGCTTTACAGGGGCCATGAGGAAAGTTGGACTGTTTGAACATGCCAACGGAGGAACTTTATTTTTAGACGAGATAAATTCCATGGGAGAGAAGCTACAAAGTAAATTATTGAGGGTATTGCAAGAAAAGACCATAAGACGAGTAGGAGGCCTTAAGGATATTGTAGTGGATGTGAGAATAATTGCGTCTACCAATGAGGAACCCTATAAGATGATTGAAGAAAAAAGATTAAGGAAAGATCTATTTTATAGGATAAATGTGATGCCTGTAAATTTACCTCCCCTTAGGGAGCGAACAGAGGACATTGAGATTTTAGTAGAACATTTTATAGACAAGTATAATAGAAAATCCAATGTGAAAATTAAGAAAGTAGATAAGGATATAATAAGGTATTTTAAAAAATATAATTGGCCAGGGAATATTAGGGAACTAGAAAATTATATTCATGGTGCAGTGAATGTGGCCTCAGAAGATGAAATATTGAAAAAAGAACATTTTTCACCCCATGTGAATACTAATGTGTTTAAATTTCACCCTGAGAGTAAATATAAACTCAAAGGAACATTATCAGATACCCTAATGGCCATTGAAAAGGAAATGATTAGGGAGGCATTAGACCTCAATAAAGGAAATATTTCAAAGTCAGCAAATTATCTAGGAATAAAAAGACAAACCTTACAACATAAATTAAAGAAATATAAAATGTAGATTTCGTGGTCATAAACTTGCTTTATGTGAGCCTACTTTAGGAAAAGATATTGAAAATTTTTTCCACCCAAGTCCTTGTCACAAGCGAAAGTGTAAATCTTCGTAGATAGGTTCATGAGTCATGTTCAAGTAGCATAGGATGTTGTGACGTTCCAGGGTTCCAAAAATTTTCAATATATTTTCCCTTGTAGGCAAGTTACTGAATAAAACAAATTTAAAATCAAGAAATCTATAGTCAATGAACGAACCCTATTTATTATATTCACCACTTGAGACTATGTATGAATTAAAAATGAATAATAAAATTCATAGAATTAAGGTTAGAATTTGGAATAATATTCATTATATAAATCATAAAGATATAACAACTAGTATTTATACGTATAAGAAATAGTGAAACTATATAGTTTAAATGTGTGAAATGAATATTAATAGGGAGGTCTTAGGATGTTGAATTTAGAAGTGTTATTGGCTGCTTTTGGCGGAGGATTATTTGGTGCTGCAATTGGAGCTTTACCTGCATTTATCTTTGCTGGAATCATGGGATTGATTGGAATTTCAATATTATCTTGTGGAGGTACAGTAGATATATTAGGTCAAGTTGCCTTTGGTACTTTATTTGGACCACATATTGCATTTGCAGGTGGGGTAGCCGCTGCTGCCTATGCAGCAAATAAGAAGAAATTACTAGGAGTTGGAACAGATCTATCGTCTCCATTGATGAAAACTAGGGATAATACGGTACTAATAGTAGGTGGATTATTTGGAGTTATTGGTTATTTAATCAATTATTTCTATTCAGTAGTATTAGCTTTACAAACGGATACGGTAGCTATGACAGTTTTTACATCTGGACTAATAGCAAGACTCATATTTGGTTCAACAGGAATATTTGGAAAATATGAGGCGAAGGTAGAAGGAAATAGTGGTGGAGCACATGGGAGTGTAATTGAAAAGAGAAGGTTCATTCCAGACTGCAAATCATTATCACTTACAATAGTACTGTCATTGGGAGTTGGATTAGTTATTTCATATATAACAGATAGTACACAAATAGTAAATCTTGGTTTTTGTATTAGTGCAGCATCATTATTATTCGCACAAATGGGATTTGAGATTCCAACAACCCATCATATTACAATGGTAGCTGGTTATGCTACTATAGCTACTGGAAGTATTTTTATAGGAGCTTTATTTGCAATTTTATCTGGTGTATTATGTGAGATTGCTGGGATGGTATTTAACAGTTACAATGACAGCCACATAGACCCACCTGCAACTGCAATATTCATATTAAGTTTTGTAATATTTGTTTTTATGTAAATTATTAACAAGGAGAATATTTGAGAATTTCATGAATATATTATTAAAAAGTTATCTATTTAGATAACTTTTTTAATTTACTCAAAGTGGGTGAGATTATGGAGAAAGATACCTTAGAAAAAATTTATGACACTTTAAAGAACATAGAAAAATTACTGGAAAATAAAAGAACATATGATTTTAGGTTTGAAGAAAGTAAGAATTTAGAAGAGGAGTTATTTAAAATAACTACAAAGGTATATTATGATGAAGAAAAGCTAAAGCAGAAAAAGGGATTGAGGAAAAAATCATCCATAAGGATTTACAAGAATCTAATGAAAGAATATGTAGATTTTTTTTCTATTAGAATGGAAAATTTTCAAATGGAAGAAAGTGATAATTATGGAATGATTTTATTTAAAAAGGATAAGAGATATACGGGAGCCCTTAGAATACTTACAGATCTAGGATATTATAGAAAAGAGGCCTTTTATGATTTGACTAAAAATATGGTAAATGAATGTTTAAAATATGGAATAAATAGAAGAAATATATATATAATAGTTTTATCACACCAAAATGGATTAGATAAGGAATTTACTAAGAAAATAATAGATAGGGACATTGATAATAGGCAAATATTAAAATCTGAAAATAGAGAAATTCTTCAAAACTATGAGAAAATGCATATAAATAATCTAAAATCATATTTAAAGGAACCAAAAAATCAGGTATTTTTCCTAGGAGGTTATATACATCCTAATTTAGTGGCAAATAGTTATTTTAATAATAATGAAGAATTAAAAATATCTAATTATAATTGGTTAAGTAATCCTATGGAGGACATAATAACTGAACTTAAAAAGAAAAATTAGGCATATGAAAAAAATAAACTAGTCAGGGCACTAGGGAATTTCAATTATTTTCAAGGCATGGTGAGTGAGCATATTAAACATATGTAAGGGACTCCATAACGAAGAAAATAATTCAAATAACCAGTGAAATGACTAATTTATTTTTTGAATATGACTCAATAGTATTTTTCGAAAGGGTATCTTATAAGGGGTATCCTTTTTATTTTATTGGAAAAGATGCAAAAATATTTGCTATAGGATAAAAACAGGATAAAATAGGAAAAAAATCTATGCAAATTTATTTGCATATCCGCAAAATATTTTGCATTCTCAATAAAAATAGTCATAATAGCTTGATAAAAACACCTATTTTACTGAAAATTGGGAAAAATAATATGGCATGACTATTGCAAATATAAGTGGCATGAAAATTTTAATGGAGGTGCACTTTATTATGAATAGAGAAAATGTAAAAGTGATTATTTGGGGATTAGGAGCCATGGGCGGTGGAATGGCTAAAATGCTACTCAAAAAGAAGGGTGTAGAAATAGTAGGAGTAGTAGGAAGAGGAAAGAAAATTGGAATGAGTATGTTTGACCTTTTAGGAATCCAAAGGGGAGACAGGGAAGATGTGATTATGCGATCTATGGAAGATGTTATTACCCAGAAGGCTGCAGATGTGGTTTTAATATGTACTGATTCCTTCACTAGAAATTCCTTTGAGAAGATTAAGTATTGTTTAGAGAAAAGGATAAATGTTGTTTCAAGTGCAGAAGAAATGGCCTATCCAATGGCACAAGAGCCAGAAATTACTAAGGAAATGGATAAAATAGCTAAAGAAAACGGCGTAACTGTACTTGGCACAGGAATAAACCCAGGCCTTATTATGGATTTATTAGTAGTAGCTTTAACGGGAGCTTGTGAAGAAGTAGATAGTATAACTGCTAGAAGAGTAAACAGTTTATCACCATTTGGTCCGGCTGTCATGGAAGAACAGGGTATTGGTATTACAGTTGATGAGTTCAAAAGAGGTGTGAAAGAGGGAACATTAGCAGGACACGTAGGATTCCCAGAATCAATAAGAATGATTGCAGATGCCATTGGTTGGAAATTAAGTGGAAATATTAAACAATCTATGGAGCCAATCGTATCTAATGTATATAGAAAATCTCCATATGGAGAAGCTCAGCCAGGTAATGTGGCAGGTTGTGCCATGAAGGGATTTGGATATGTGGACGGAGAAATGAAAATCCAAATGGACCATCCTCAACAAATAGAGCCAGAATTAGAAGGAACTAATACGGGAGACTATATCATAATAAAGGGAACTCCTGATGTAAATATGAGTATAACTCCAGAAGTACCAGGAGGAATAGGAACAATAGCCATGTGTGTAAATATGATTCCTCATGTTATAAATGGAAGACCAGGAGTTAAGACCATGTTAGACTTACCTGTTCCAAGAGCTATTATGGGAGATATGAGAGATTTAATAGAAAGGTAGGTTAGTAAAATGGCTAAGGCTGGAGATTGGGTGTTAATACACAACATAGTGTTAAAACCAGAAGAAAGGGCAGCTCAGGTTCCTGATGATACAAAAAAGGTACCCCTTGAGTGTTTCGTTAAGGGTTTTTTAATGGAAGATGGTGTAGTGGGAGATAGGGTAAAGGTTAAGACTATTACTGGAAGAATAGAGGAAGGAACATTAAGGGAAGTTAATCCTGCCTATACCCATAACTATGGAAAGTTTATTCCAGAATTACTTCAAATAGGAATTACTTTGAGAGAAATACTGTTTGGAGGTGAAGAAAATGAGTAAAGATATGAGCTACAGTGGTGTAATGGCAAGACGTAATGAAATAATGAAAAACGCCATAGGTATAGATTATGACAAGTTTGAATCTGGGGGCATATCCTTTGACTACGAAAAGATCATGAGAGAGACTGGATATACCCTAGAGGAAATGACTAAAATACAAAGAAGCACAGGTGTTGGAAACACTCCCCTTTTAGAAATGAGAAACATAACTAAATTAGTTAGGAAAATTTCTGAGAAGGGAAAGGGAGCTAAGATTTTCATAAAGGATGAAGCAGGAAACCCTTCTGGGAGCTTTAAAGCAAGAAGGGCTGCCAATGCAATTTATCATGCTAAAAAATTAGGGTATAAGGGAGTAATTGCAGCCACTAGTGGAAACTACGGAGCAGCAGTTGCATCTCAGGCAGCCATGTATGGACTTAAATGTATTATTGTACAAGAGTGCTTTGACTCTCAAGGTAAGGGACAGCCAGAGATTATAGAAAAGGCTAGAAAATGTGAAGCCTATGGAGCAGAGGTAATACAGCTTACAACGGGACCTGAACTTTTCTATACTTTCTTAAAGTTACTAGAAGAAACGGGATATTTCAATGGATCTTTATATACTCCATTTGGAATTGGAGGAGTGGAAACATTGGGATATGAGATTTCAATGGAATGTAGAGAAAAATTTGGAAGAGATCCAGATGTGGTAGTTTGTACTAATGCAGGAGGAGGAAACTTAACGGGAACGGCTAGAGGTCTAATAAAAGCAGGAGCTGATTTAGTTCAGGTAGTAGGGGCAAGCGTTGACCTGTCAGGACTTCATATGGCTAGCGATAAACAGTTTAACAAAAAATCTTTCACAACGGGACATACGGGATTTGGAATTCCATTTTCAACTTGGCCAGACAGATCAGATGTTCCACGTTCAGCTGGAAGGCCCCTTAGATATATGGATAGATATGTGACTGTTACACAGGGAGAAGTTTTCTATACGACGGAGGCCTTAGCTCAGCTTGAAGGTATAGAAAGGGGTCCTGCTGGAAATACATCCCTAGCAGCAGCCATATCCATAGCAAGAGAGTTAGATGAGGACAAGATAATAATAGTACAAGAAACTGAGTACACAGGAGCAGGAAAACATATTCAACCACAATTATCCTTTGCTAGGGATAACGGTATAGAAATTAGATTTGGTGATCCTAAGGATGAAGTACCAGGGGAAAATATAATTTTACCTAAGGACCCAAGTTATATAAAAGCTAATGATATTGATTTAAATAAATTAAAGAGATCTTATATTAAGAATTGCATAGAAAAAAATCCTAATGTTAGTGTAACAAAGGAAGATATAGAGTTTTTAGCTGAGGATACTAAGAGTAGCGTAGAGTTTGTAGAGAGTATATTAAAGGAGATTTAGATAGACTATAGGTTAAGGGTTAAGGGAGAAAATATCTAAACCCTAAACCTTAATTTCCTAGGAGGGAAAACTTTGAAAAGACAAGATGATTTTAATAAAAGAAGAGAACACTTAAAAAACTTAAGTGATGAAGAATTGAAAAATAGATTTTGGCAGTTAGCAGAAAAGATAGTGGAGCCTATGCTTGAGTTGGCTCATAAAAATACATCTCCTTCTATTGAGAGATCAGTTCTTTTAAGAATGGGTTTTTCAAGTATAGAGGCAAAAACTATTGTAGAGGGTGTTATGGATAGGGGCCTCATGTCAAAGGGGGCAGGACATGTGGTTTATAAGCTAGCATTAAATAAGGATATACCTGTTAGAGATGCTGGACTTAAGCTTTTAAAGGGAGAGTGCTGGGATGAGGTACAAACTCTTTTTGAAGGAGGTACTAAATAATGAAGTTAGATATGAATGAAAAGATAGATGTTAAAGAGATTTTAAATGATTTAGAAAATTATAGGCCTAAAAGACGTGGATGGGTTTGGAGAGAAGAAGTTCCAGGACTTAAAATAGGTCCCTTCCAATTTAAAAACTGCTCAGAACCTCTAAAAAATAGTGTTCCCTTACCTAGTGCTAAGTACTTTGGTGACATTGACCCACAGCCAGAATATACAATAACTACAGAAATAGCTTCTGGCAGATTTGAAGATGACATAAGAAGAATGAGAATGGCAGCATGGCATGGAGCTGATCACATAATGGTTATAAGGACAGCTGGACAATCTCACTTTGATGGACTTATAGAGGGAACTCCCCAAGGAATTGGTGGAATACCTATTACTAGAAAACAAGTTAGAGCCCAAAGAAAGGCCTTAGATTTTATTGAAGATGAAGTAGGAAGAGAAATAAATTATCATTCCTACATTAGTGGAGTAGCAGGTCCTGAAATAGCAGTAATGTTTGCAGAAGAGGGAGTAAATGGCGCTCACCAAGACCCCCAATACAATGTACTTTATAGAAATATAAACATGGTTCGTTCCTTTGTAGATGCGGCAGAATCTAAAAAAATCATGACTTGGGCAGATATAGCTCAAATAGATGGAGCTCACAATGCTAATGCCACAGCAAGGGAAGCTTGGAAGGTAATGCCTGAACTTATGGTTCAACATGGCCTAAATAGTATATTCTCCGTTAAGGTAGGTATGAAAAAATCTAATATTTGTTTATCTACAGTACCGCCAACAGCACCACCAGCACCTTGTCTACACATAGACCTACCTTATGCAGTGGCACTGCGTGACTTATTCTCAGAATACAAAATGAGGGCACAGATGAATACAAAGTATATGGAATCATCCACAAGGGAGGCCACAGTAACCCATGTACTTAATCTACTTATTTCAAGACTTACAAGTGCAGATATTCAATCAACTATTACTCCTGATGAGGGTAGAAACGTACCATGGCATATTTATAATGTGGAGGCTTGTGATACGGCAAAACAAGGATTAGTTGGGATGGATGGACTACTAGATTTAGTGGAACTAAAAAAAGAGGGATATTTACCAGAAAAGGTTAGGGAACTTAAGGAAAGGGCAGTTTTATTCATGGAAGAAATATTAGAAGATGGGGGATACTTTAAGTCTGTAGAAGATGCATTTTTCGTAGATTCAGGTTCCTATCCAGAGAGGAATGGAGACGGAATAGGAAGAAAGATAAATGGAGGCATAGGAGTAGGCACTATATTTGAGAGGGATGAGGATTACCTAGCCCCTGTAACTGCCCACTATGGATATAACAATGTGGCTCAATACGATGAGTATTGTGTAGAAAATCCAGCTGACCTTATAGGTGGTTCTACACTTGAAGATTCAGATAAGATAATTTATATAGATGAATTAGATGAAATGGACAATGTTAATGTGAGAATGGAAGAAACAAAGGACTTAAGAGAAAAGAATATAGTAAAGCCAGAAGTAGAGTGGCTTGGAGATGGAGTAGTTCAGTTTGATTTATTCTTACCAGTGTCTAAGAGGGTTGCAGAGGCTGCTGCCATAGAAATAGGAAAGAAGATGGGCCTTGAGGAAGTGGAAGTAATCCATAGAGAAATCATGCATCCAGCAGAAGGAACTAGAGTACAAGTTAAGGGGAAGGTTGGATTTAGCATAGATCTTGATTCCTTAGTTATACCTCCAGAGCCAGAGATCATGTCTGATGATGAAATTAGGGAAGATATTGAAAATAACCCATTTAAAATAGTATGTGCCACAGTAGGAGAAGATGAGCACTCCGTTGGACTCAGAGAAATTATAGATATTAAACATGGTGGTATAGAAAAGTATGGTATTGAATGTGACTACCTAGGAACCTCTGTACCTGTAGAAAAATTAGTAGATGCTGCCATAGAAACTAATGCAGATGCAATACTTGCATCAACCATAATAAGCCATGATGATATTCACTATAAGAACATGAAAAGAATCCATGAACTATGTGTAGAAAAGGGAATTAGGGACAGGATAATCATAGCCTGTGGAGGAACACAAGTAACTCCAGAAATAGCCGTAAAACAAGGTGTAGACGCTGGATTTGGTAGAGGATCTAAAGGGGTTCATGTGGCTACTTTCTTTGTTAAAAAGAGAAGGGAAATGTTAGATGAAAATTAATGTACTAGTAGCGGAAATTGGGAGCACCACTACTGTAGTTAATGGATTTAATTATATAGATAGTCCTTGTCCTAAGTTTATAGGTCAGGGGCAAGCTGCAACCTCTGTAATAGAGGGGGATGTGAATATTGGTTTAAATGGAGCTATAGAAGATTTAAGGAAGAAATTAAAAGTTAAGAAAATAGAGTATGACGAAATGTTGGCCACAAGTAGTGCTGCTGGTGGTCTTAAAATGACAGTACATGGTCTTGTTTATGATATGACTGCTAAGGCAGCTAAAGAGGCTGCCCTAGGAGCTGGTGCCATAATACACAAGGTGACGGCAGGTAAACTTAGAAGAACTGACATAAAGGCCATAAAGGATATAAATCCTAACTTAATATTAATTGCTGGTGGAGTAGATTATGGTGAGAGGGATACGGCCATATATAATGCTGAAATCATAGCTAACTCTGGTATAAAGTCTCCTATCATATATGCAGGGAATGTGGAAAACCAGGAGGAAATAAAAGAAATATTTAAGGATTTAGACAATAAATTATATATAGTTGAGAATGTATATCCTAAAATAGACGAATTAAACATAGAACCTACAAGGAAAGTCATACAGGATGCCTTTGAAGATCATATAATCCATGCCCCAGGCATGACTAAAGTGAGGGAACTTGTAACGGGACCTATAATACCAACACCTGGAGCTGTTATGGAAGCTTCAAAAGTACTAAAGAAAGAGATTGGAGATTTAATCACATTAGATGTGGGGGGAGCTACCACTGATCTACATTCTGTCACAGAAGGTTCTGAAGAAATACAAAGGATAGTATTAAGTCCAGAACCTATAGCTAAAAGAACTGTGGAAGGAGATCTAGGTGTATACGTTAATATGGAGAATATAGTAGAAAGGATAGGTAAGGATAAATTAACTGATGAATTAGGAGTACCTATAGAGGATGTAATTAAAAATCATAAGCCTATCCCTGATACACCCATACTAAAAAAATTCGTAGAAATACTTACAAGGGAAGCCGTTATGACGGCCACCATGAGGCATGCAGGTAGATATAGAAGTATATTTGGGCCAGGTGGAAAGAAAACATATGCAGAGGGAAAGGATTTAACTAGTATAAGGTGGATCGTTGGAACTGGAGGAGCCTTAACTAGGCTAGATGGAAGAATAGAAATATTAAAGGGCATAATGAAGTTAGTTAAAGGGGATTATCTGCTTCCTAAGGAGACTGCTGGGATTTTAATAGATAATGATTATATAATGGCATCCTTAGGAGTATTATCTAAAAGGCATAGGGAAGCTGCAATTAATCTGTTGAAAAATAGTTTGAATATTTAGGGGTGAATAAACTATGAAAAAGTGCCCAAGAATTGAAGTGAATTTAGAAAAACTAAAAGAAAATACGAAAACATTAGTCCATTTATGTTCAAAGGAAAATATACGACCTGCCATAGTTACTAAGGCCTTTTGTGGTGACGAGAGGATTACGAGGGCCATAGTTGAGGAAGGTATAGATTTAATAGGTGATGCTAGGACTGAGAATCTTAAGAATTTGGCAGGGTTTAAAGAGGAAAAGTTGTTATTAAGGTTACCTATGATGAGCGAAATAAGTCATGTTATAGATTATGTGGATATAAGTTTAAATTCTGAAATAGACACTATGAAAGAACTATCTAAAGAGGCATTAAGAAAGAATAAAGTACACAAGGTTGTACTAATGTTAGATTTGGGAGATCTTAGGGAAGGGGTTTTAGAAGAGGATATATTTTTCACAGTGGAGGAGATTTTAAAGTTAAAGGGTATTAAACTAATAGGTGTTGGAACTAATTTAACTTGCTTTGGAGCAGTTATACCAGATGAAATTAATCTTGGAAAATTGGAAAGGTATGCTAAAGAAATAGAAAAAAAATTTAACATAGAGTTGAGTTTAATATCAGGGGGAAATTCAAGTAGCGTGTATCTTATAGGACAGGGAAGAATGCCTAAGAGAATAAATAATGTAAGATTGGGAGAGGCCATTTTATTAGGGAATGAAACGGCCTATGGAGAAAAAATAGAAAATACCCATAATGATGTATTTCAATTAGTTGCTCAAATTATAGAGTTAAAGGAAAAGCCATCTGTACCAATAGGGGAAATTGGGAAGGATGCCTTTGGTAATGTGCCACTATTTGAAGACAGGGGTATAAGGGAAAGAGCAATCTTAGGAGTTGGAAAGCAGGATATTATGTTGGATAGCATATATCCAATAGATGAGAATATTATCATATTAGGTAGTAGTAGTGACCATTTAATCGTGGACGTTACGGACTGTCCTAGGGAATACAAAATAGGAGATGAGATTAAGTTTAATATGGCATATGGTACTTTACTTCGTAGCATGACATCTAAGTATGTACATAAAGAATACCTTTAAAGAAAGAAGACAGTTATTTTAAGACATAAATAACTGTCTTCTTTTTAATAAATTGTTAAATAATTTACAATGTTTAACAAGTAAAAATCAAAAGGGGGAAAATTTTTTATGGAAGGCTTTTTGAAGTTAGTAGGAGATTTATCGGGGTGGATATGGGGCACACCCATGTTAATCATTTTAGTGGGAGGAAGTTTGTGGCTCACCATATCACTTGGATTTTTTCAATTTAAATACTTTCCTTTTATTATGAGAGAAACCTTTGGAAAGATATTTCAAAAGGCCCAAGGAGAAGGAACCATATCACCATTTCAGGCGGCAACATCAGCTCTTGCATCAACTATTGGTGCATCTAATATAGTTGGAGTGCCAGTTGCCATTGCCTTTGGTGGACCTGGGGCCATATTTTGGATGTGGTTAGTATCTCTAATAGGAGCTGCATCAAAGTTTTCAGAAATCATATTGGGAATTAAATACAGAGAGAAAAATGAAAACGGAGAATATGTAGGTGGACCTATGTATTATTTAAGGAAAGGTTTAAAATCTCCATTTATGGGGGCCTTATTTGCCTTTGGGTTAATGGTAGAGTTAATACCATCCATAGCAACTCAAACCGTATCTGTAGTACAAACGGCTAATACAATAGGTATACCTAACATGGCCAGTGGTGTAGTTGTTGCAGTAGTAGTAGCCTTAGTAGTATATGGAGGAATTAAGAGAATTGCACAAGTAACGGAAAAGCTAGTTCCCTTTATGGCCATGTTATATTTAGTGGGAGCATTTATTATAATAATCGGTAATGCCTCAAGAATACCAGAAGCTATAATGTTAATATTCGGTCATGCATTTACTCCAATAGCAGCAACAGGCGGATTTACAGGAGCAGCCATAGCTCAATCTATGAGATGGGGTATAGCAAGGGGAGTATATTCTAATGAAGCAGGTATGGGAACGGCTCCTATAGCCCACGCAGCAGCCATAACTGATCACCCAGCAAGACAGGCATTATGGGGAATCTTTGAAATTGTAGTAGATACATTAATAGTATGTACAACAACTGCCTTTGTAGTATTAACTACAGGGATTTGGAAAGAAGTCCCTGCAGACCAAGCAGCATCCATGCCAGCTAGAGCATTCCAATCCTTATTAGGAGACTCTTTAGGTGGAGGCATTGTAACCTTTAGTATATTAATGTTTGTTATATCTACTATCATAGTAGTAGTTTATTATGGAGAAAAACAGGCAGAATACTTATTTGGAATAGGTTTTTCTAAAGTAATGAGAGTTGTATATATTTTAGCTATATTTTTAGGGGCAGTAGGTGGAATAGAGTTCTTATACCAATTCTTAGATATTTTATTAGCAGCTATCATAATACCAAATATGATTGGTCTAGTCTTAATGACTAAGGAAGTGAAGGAAATTAAAGATGACTTCTTTAATAATCCAAAGTACTATCCAGGCGCAAGGACTAAAGAGAGAGTATAGGGGGGGAATAACCATGTTGAAATGGAATAGTCCACAGGGACTTAAGGATTTGTCAATAACTTTAGTTAATCAGGACAGTGTATCTGGAACCTCTTCAGAGAAAAATATGGCAGAGCTTGTATATGACTTGTTGAAAAATACTGAATATTTTAAAAGTAATCCACAGAATGTTTTTTTAAAACCCCTTAATGATCCATTAGATAGGCATTTTGTATGTGGATTAGCTGAAGGTAATGGAAGTTCTAAGGATACTTTAATATTAGTGAGTCACATGGATACGGTGGATGTGGAGGATTTTGGGAAACTAAGGGAATATGCCTTTGATCCCTATGAATATACTAAAAGATTAGATCCAAATACATTGGGAGACGATGCAAAAAATGATTTACTATCAGGTGAATGGTTATTTGGTAGGGGAATCATGGATATGAAAACAGGTGCTGCCATTCAAATGTCCCTTTTAGAAGAGTATGGAATGAGAGATGATTTTAATGGAAATTTATTATTAATAGTAGTTCCTGATGAAGAATCTAACTCAGAGGGAGTTATAGCAGGAATTCCTTTTTTAAATAAACTAATAGAAGAGAGGGGATTAAATCCCATAGCTGTACTTAATTGTGAACCTGATTTTGCATCATATCCAGGGGATGATAATAAGTATGTATACTTTGGAACAGCTGGAAAACTATTGTTAGGATGTTTCTTTGTTGGAAAAGAGGCCCATGTGGGAGAGTCCTTAGCAGGAGTAAATGTGGATTTAATAGCCTCAGAGTTTATGAGAAGGGTGGAAGTTAATACGGAACTATCTGATATGGTAGGCTCTGAGGTAACATTGCCACCAACATGCTTAAAGTATAGGGATTTGAAGGATCTATATTCTGTTCAAACTCCAGTTAGGGGAGTATCCTATATAAATATACCAACTCTACAAAAGAATCCGAAGGACTTTATAGACAAAATAAGAACCTATGCACAAGAAGCCATAAAAGATGCTTGTGATAAAGTAGATATACAAAGACAAATATATAAGAATATGTCTAAATTACCTGTAGGAGGAGATGGATTTAATCCTGTAGTTTATACCTATGATCAACTATATAAACTATGTGTAGAATCAGCTGGAGAAGAATTTGAGAATCACTTAAAAGAATGTATTAATAAATGGAAAGTGGATAGTTCCATTGATGAAAGGGAACTTAGTACTAAAATAGTGGCTGAGACTCAAAGATATTGTCCAGTAAGGGAGCCCATGATAATACTATTTTTTGCTCCACCCTATTATCCACATGTGGGATTAAAGGAAGAGACAGATTTTGAAAAGCATATTGTTAAGGTATGCGATAAATTAATAGAAAAGGCAGATAAAGAGTATGGAGAAAAAATATTGAAACAAAGGTACTTCCAAGGTTTATCTGATTTAAGCTATTTTGCTGTACAAGATGCAGATAAAGTAGTAGAGTACTTAAAACCTAATATGCCTGCCTGGGGAATTAGATATGAGGTGCCAATTGAGGAAATAAAAAAATTGGATTTACCCGTAATGAACTATGGTCCCCATGGAAGGGACCCTCATAAGTATACAGAGAGAATATTGGTAGATTACTCTTATAATGTGACTCCTAAATTAGTAAGGTTTATTGTGGATGAATTATTTAAATATAAGCACTAAGATAAAGGGATGGTTAATATTAACCATCCCTTTATCCTAGTTAGAGGATAGACAAATAATTTTATGTATTTGATATGTATTCAATTATTGTTTACAATTATTGTAAGAGTAGTAATGTTTATGAAATAAAAGGAGGATGTTTATCATGTTTAACCCAGATTTTTCAAATGCAGTAAGGGTAATAGATAAAGAAACAGGTAAAAATGGTACCATTTTTGAAATAATAGAATATATAAAACCTAGAAAGGGACACACTGTTGAAAATAGGTTTGATGGAGGAAGGTTAAGACAGGTTAGAATTAAAATAAATGATAGTGGTGTTTTAGTACAACCGGGAGATTTACAATTTATGAAAGGACCACTAATGATTGAAGTTCAAGAAAATGCTCCATCCCAAGCAAAGGGATTTTTTAAGAGTGTGGGAACGGGAGAGGCCTCCTTTACATCTAGATATTCAGGAAAAAGAGGAGAAATATACTTAGACCCTTCTTACAAATATTTTTACATGCTAGAATTATGTGATGAAGAAATTATTCTAGGGGATGGAATGTTCTATTGTTGTGAAGATTCCATTCAAGTCTCTGTCCATGTTAATAAGGATGTGGCAGTGGGATTACTAACAGCAGATGGCTTTAGGCAACCTAAATTAAGTGGAAATGGAATCGCCATTTTAGAGAGTTATGTTCCCTTTGATGAAATTTTAATGTATGAGCTAAATAATGATACATTAAAGGTTGATGGTAGTTTGGCTGTTGTTATAAGGGGAGATATAAAAACAAAACTAGAGAAATCTAAGAAAGAAGGACTTTTACAAACCTTTACTGGAACTGGTGAAGTTTGGCTTGCGCCTACTAAGAAATATCCACCTAGAAATATATAGATTTCTTGATTATGAACCAGCTTTATGTGAGCCTATTTCACGAAACCATTGAAAATCTTTTCCACCCAAGTCCTTGTCACAAGCGAAAGGGTGAATCTTCGTAGATAGGTTCATGAGTCATGTTGGAGTATCATAGGATGTTGTGACGTTCCTCAATTACAAAGATTTTCAATGGTTTCCCTTATAGGCAAGTTACTATATAAAACAATTTTAAAACCAAAAGATCTATACAGAACTAAAACCCCCTCATAATAAAAAATTATGAGGGGGTTTCAATTCTGAAGATACCTAAGGGGTTATTATTTTCATCCAAATCAAAATATCCCCCGTCTATTTGAGTACTAGTATTGTTTATATTAGCTATTTCTAAGGCCTTAGAGTTTACAACTAAAGCATGGCAACAAACCCTTATATAGCAAATAGGAAATTCTGTAGATATTTTATCTAAATCATATCGTGTAGGAAATCTCTTTTCACGGAAGTTATCCTGATTCCATCCTCGGCCTATTATCCAGCCCTTATGATCAGGATGAATTTTCAAATAATCTTTTCCTAAATCTATTAAATCATCTATAGATTTACAATTAGCTAAAGGTATTATCCTTAATGAATTAGCAAAGTTTACTAGATGCATATGGCTGTCGTTAAAACCGGGTACTACCGTTTTCTTTTCCAGGTTGATTACCTTGGTATTTTCATCCTTCAAAGATAATATATCTTCGTTTTTCCAACTTTGAAAAATTTGTTTCCCCTTATGAAAAGAGCTTCTGATTTAGGTGAGTTAGAGTCCATAGTAATTATGTTTCCATTGTACAAAATTGTATCCATAAAACCCCTCCTTAAAAACAAATAAAGTTCCCATTTAATTATAATATATTTTCCTGAAGTAGGCTTAACTAAAGTCAATTTCCACATAATAAATCTATTACGGGTGAGCAAGTAAACAAAGGCAAGAAAAAATAACCCCTTCAGGGGTAGACAGAGAAGGAAAGCGGTTGGCAGACCTTTCAATGTGTCTTAAGACACGGCGAGCAACATGCCCTTCTAAGGCTAAGCAAACCACCCGTTCGATGGGTGGTCACAATTATTAAACTATGTTTTGAGGTATTTGAAAAACTTGCATTTAATGATAAAAAGAAATTTCTAAGATTGATAGAGATTATCTTTACAAGAACTAATATAACATTTCCAAATAACGTGGTAGAAATTAGAAATATATGGTATATTCAATATGTTATCTGCAAGTTAATATTCACGAACCTATGTCGTGAATGCAGTTGTTATGCATAATATTTGACTTAGATTGTTTAAATTATCACATTTGATGAGTAAAACTTATCAATATGTTATTTTGTATGATTTAGGAGATGAATAAATGATAAAAGAAAGAATCTCAACACTTGAGATAGTAATGGTGTCATTATGCATATTTGTAATTGCATGGATATCAGACAATTCAATTTTAGCTATGATAGAACCTTTAGTTTGGATAATACCAGTGTTTTTTATTCAGTGGCAATCGGCTTGTGACAGACTAGCATATAAGTATGATAAAAGAATGATCAATGCTTTTTTTGTAGTTTTTATAGTTTATGTGGTAATACAGCTTTATTGGCGTTTTTTTACGCCTTATCATGAATATACTGAATTAGGAGTGGTGCATTTAATATCTACACTTCCAATCTTTTTAGCATATTTATTTAAAGTGAAACTCTCAGACTTAAACTGGAATATAACAATAAAAAATATTGTATTCGTGGTTATTATGTTTGTGATTTTAAGGGAAATACCAATTTTTGTAGCTATGGGTAGAGGCAAAGAGATATTTGCTGATATTACTTCTTTAGGTTTTATAAAAAGTTTTGTGATTCATTTACTCTACCCGAGCATAGTAGAAGAAGTGATATTTAGAGGATATTTATTAACTGGACTAATATCAATTGGATTTAAAGAAGATGTTTCAAATGTAATTCAATCTTTAATATTCGGCTTCATCCACATTATAGGCAAAGGCGAACTTTCTGTTTATATTGCAATGTCATGCTTTGTGCAAGTGTATATTGGATTCATTTTCGGTAGAATATACTTAAATACAAAATCCCTGACGCCTAGCTTATTATTACATGCACTTTTTGATGCTTATAGCGTCATGTAATGTTTCGATTACAAAATATTTTCATTTTGAGAATATAATGTTGATTTATACTTGAAACTGGTTCTCACGCAATTTTGGTGAAAAAGTTATACACTTACCCTTTTCAAGAGAACACCTTAAATATTATCCAAATATTTCCTGTGAATTAAGAACTTTCAACCTTAACAATTCGAAATTACATCTTCCATAGCTTGT